>DATBKR010000604.1:0-3617 GCA_036555805.1 Hyphomicrobiaceae bacterium
GTGAATTGTTCCAGGTTCTGTAAGGCGATCCAGGCGCCGATCATCACCAGCATGGTCGTGTCGATATCTGCGCCCTTGAGCCGCCTCAGCAGAACGAGTTCAATCGCCGCGCCGAACACAACGCCGAGCACCACCGCAACGACGAGAGCGACAAAGAAGTTGGCGCCGACAATCGTCACCAGCATGTACATCATGTAGGCGCCGAACGCGTACAGCTCGCCATGCGTGAAATTCACCACGCGCATGATGCCGAAGATCAGCGTCAGGCCGATGCCCAGAAGTGCGTAGGTGCCTCCCAGGATGAGCGCATTCAGGAGGTGCTGGAGGAGCTCGTCCACGGTCTCCCTCTCCCCGCGCTACGCCGGCCTCTCCACGTCCTTCGTCAGCGTGGGGAGAGGGCCGGGGTGAAGGGCAGGGGCACACTCCGACGCCGGCGCCTGTTGCTGCCCCTCACCCTAGCCCTCTCCCCGCAAGCGAGGAGAGGGAATCGCGGCGACGCGCGCTACGGCCTCACCACCTTGCCGCCTTCGATCTTCACCAGGTACACGCTCGGCACGTTCTGGGCGCTCTCCTTGCCGGCCGGGCCCTGTTTGATGAAGGCGATGTCGCCGTTGATGCCCTTCACCTTCACGCCCCAGAGCGCCGCCCGGATCGCCTCGGGCTCCGCCTTGCCGGCCGCGGCGATGGCCGCGACGATAGTGTGCAGCCCGTCCCAGGCGCGGAAGCCCTCCGTCAGCCCGCCGACGTTGTGCCCTTTTGCCTTCCAGAGGTTCACGAACTTGACGGCAATGTCGGGGTTCTTCACTGCCTCTGGGAACCATGGCGTGAAGAACACGAGGTGGAAGGAGCCGTTGGCCGCGTCGCCCGCCTGCTGGATCAGCTGATCGGGCGAGTTCGAGCCGCCGGTGGTGATGATGCGGGCTGTGACCTGCTGGTCCTTGGCCTGCTTCAGGATCAGCACGATCTGCTCCACCGCGGTGGTCACGAACAGCGTGTCGCCGCCCGAGGCCTTGATCTTGGCGAGCTGGGCCGAGAGGTCGGTCGCCTTCGGGTCCATCGTCTCCATGACCCCGATCTCGACGCCGTGGCCCTTGGCCATCGCCGAGAACTCCTTGGAGGCGCCGAGGCCGAAGTCGTTGTTGGTGGCGAGGAAGTCGGCCTTCTTGATGCCCAGGGTCTTCAGCAGCGGGGTGAAGGCCTTGGCCTCCATCTCCGAGGTCGGGCTGATGCGGAAGATGTAGGGGTTGCCCGAGGTCGTGATCTTGCCGGACGAGGACGTTTCGACCAGCATCGGCACCTTGTACTCCTCCAGCTTCGGCATCACCGCCAGGGTCAGCGTCGAGCTCCAGGCACCCATCATCACCGGCACCTGGTCGCGCACGATCAGCTTCTCGGCGGTGGCCACGGCCTCGGTGGGATTGGACTTGTTGTCCTCGACGATCAGCTGGATCTTCTTGCCCAGCACGCCGCCGGCCTTATTGATCTCCTCCTCCGCGATCCTCGCGCCCTGCGTCACGTAGTTGCCCGACGCTGCGAACGCGCCCGTCAGAGGCTGCGACACCCCGATCTTGATGGTGTCCTGTGCCAGCGCCGGTACGGCAAGCAAGGTTGCGCCAAAGGCCGCGACTGCGGCCCTGAGAAAACGCGGGCTCATTGGAAATCTCCCCTCCTGAACGTGTCGGACCCGGCGGGTCTGACACCATAGCGCCAACGCCGGTGTCGCCCAGGGGGCAGACCCGCAGGCCCACTTGTCCCAATGTTGGTAACACCATCACAATCGAGCCTAGGTGAGGGCTTCGTCCCTGACAAGCGCCGCGCGGTTAACGCGATGCAAAATTTCAGCTTTTCCGGCGCTCCGCCCGCTTTTTGAGCTGCGGGATGATTTGTCGGGCAATGGCCGCGACCTGCTCGGCCTCATACTTGTACGGAACGAAGATGATGCGATCGAGACCGGCCTCGATGTGGGAGCTGAGCTGCTCCACGCACTCCTCGGGCGTGCCCATGATGGCGCTGTCCATGGTGGATTCAGACCACGATGCGTAGTCCCATTCTGTCTGCAGCCAGTGCTTCATGGGCGCCTCCACCTGCGCGCGCGGGCCGACGCAGATAGGGAGCTGGTTGGTGGCGGAGAGCTCGTCCGGGTCGCGGCCGGCCTCCTCGGCGAAGGCGCGGATCTTGGCCCACGCCTTCGTGAAGCTCTCGACGGTGTAGTAGTAGGTGAGCCAGCCGTCGCCCTTGGTCGCCACGCGCTTCAGGACGGCGTCGACGTAGCCGCCGATCAGGATCGGCGGGTGCGGCTTCTGCACCGGCTTGGGTTGCAGCACAGCGCCGCGCAGCTTGTAGGGCGGGTAGTCGCCGTCGACGATGTCCTCGGTCCAAAGTCTTTTGAGGATCTCCAGGCCCTGTTCCATCTGCCTGCCACGCTGGGTGAAGTCGGCCCCGAGCGACTCGAACTCGCGCCTGTACCAGCCCACCGCGGTGCCCAGGATGAGGCGGCCGTTGGAGATGTGGTCGACGGTGGCCAGCTCCTTGGCCAGGATCACCGGGTTGCGTACCGGCATCACGAGGATGCCGGTACCCACCTTGATCCTTGAGGTGCGCGCGGCGACGGCCGTGAGGATGGCGAGCGCCTCGTGGATGGGAAAGCTGGGGCTGACGCCGAGCAGGATATGGTCCCAGGCCCAGATCGACTCGTAACCCAGCTCCTCCATGCGCACGCCGTACTCGATCAGCTCCGCTGCGTCCGGCATCTCCGGGTACTTCGTGAAATTCCGCATCGCGATGCCGAATACGGGCTCTTTGCTGCGCGTCATCGCTTCGATCCTTCAGTGACGGGGTCAGACCCCTCGCCACCCACGTTGCAATTCAATGCCAGCGCCGGCGCGAGGGGTCTGACCCCGGCCAAGGCATCACGCCGTATACAGCCGGTCGGGGTCGAGGTGCCGCAACACCTCCAGCTCCTCCCGGCGCGGTGGCTCGGCGGTGTCGAGCTTGTCGGCGAACAGGAGCCTGAAGCCGGTGCTATCCTGCACCTCCTCGCGCGTCACGTCCTGCTGCAGCGCCAGCACCTTCATCTCGCGCGTCTCCTCGTCGAAGCCCATGACGGCGAGGTCTGTCACCACGCGCCACATGCCGCCTTGGGGAAGCCCGCTCTCGGCGCGGGTGCGCCCGCCTCTGATCCAGCCCGGCGAGGTGAGGAAATCCACGTCGGCAACGAAACGGCGCTTCTCGTGCTTCATGGCGACGATCATGTTGGTGAGGGAGGAGATGTCGTTGCCGCCGCCCGAGCCGGGCAGCCGCGTAGTGGGGTTGTCGGCGGAGCCGATGAACGACGAGTTGAGGTTGCCGAAGCGGTCGATCTGCGCTCCGCCCATGAAGCCCACATCGACGTAGCCGCGCTGCAAGAGGAGCAGCACGTCGGTGATGGGCAGCACCATGTTGGAGCGGCGCGTGCAGCGCTGCTCGTTGGTGGAGGGCGGCAGCTCGCCCGGCACGATGAACGGCCCGATGGTGCCGCCCTCGAACAGGATTGTCAGGTGCGGCGCGTGGTTGCGCTGCGCCAGCGTAGCGGCCAGCAGCGGGATGCCGATGCCGGCGAACACGATCTGGCCGTCCAT
>DATBKR010000605.1:0-1862 GCA_036555805.1 Hyphomicrobiaceae bacterium
GCCCCTGAACTGGTCGAGCACCTCGTCGAGCTGCGGCGCGAACGCGAGATCCTCGTCGATCAGGTGGTGCACCGCGCTCGACTCCGGCGGTACGGGGATGGGTGGCCGCACGAGGGCCGAGCGCTGGTTGGCGATGGTGCCATCCTTGAGCAGGTCCACTGAGGCGATCTCGATGATGGCATCGGTCGCGGGGTCGATGCCGGTGGTCTCGATGTCGATGACGCGGACGGTCATCTATCCGCTCACTCCTTTGGCTTGTCGGACTGCTGTGTTCCGCACTCCTCAGGCTGATCGCGTATCCGCTTATTCCGTGCCCGACGCAGGATTACCCCGTCGCAAGCGATCCCGACCCCCCCGGCCAGCAGTGCATTGCTCTGAAAGGCACTTGGCCCATCACCAGCGCTGAACACGAACTGTAGGGCTCCGACTGCGCAGGCGAAAATGCCGAAACCGATTTCGGCGGCGCCGCTCTCCGACAACAATGGCTTCAAAACAGATCTCCATTTTCTGAGTACCCCTGGAGGCGAGAGCCGCGGCGCCCAGGCCGCGGCTCCCAGTCCTTACCATCTGCCGGCCATATTGATGATCGTAGCCACCAGAGCGAAGAAGCCGAGCAGGATGAAGGCGAGCGTGCGAACTCCCTTCTTCTCCTCCTCCGGCGTGAGCTTGCGAATACGTGATGCCTCGTCGTTCTGCGGTTCCGGGGACATGTGTCGATCCTTCATGGGGCAAGGCTCTGCACGCGGGCGACCCGTCGCTTAGACGGGGCCGCGCGGCAGATGCCCAAGGTGTCTTGGTTACGGGTGAGATCGTGCGATCAGGCTGCCGGTGGATCGCGCTCGTGGCCAACGCGAGGCCAACGCCTGAGAGCAAGCCTGATCAGTATGGACGCCGGCGTCGCCGATCGGCCGGCCGGAAAAACCGCTGCGCCTGAAGGCAGGACAGCAGACCCACCACCTGCACGGCGCTGTCGCTCGGCGCTGGCCACTGCCGACGGCTGCGGCCGAAACACTCTGGCATCGCGCTGCGTGGTGTAGGCAAAGGGCGCATCTGCGCGCGAGAACGCTCGGCCACTGTCGCGCACGACGTGTGGCAGTGCCAGCGTCAAGAGGGCAAGCAGCCACGCCGCTGCCGTCCGAATTGAGATCACGCTCGTTGGCTCAATGCAGGTCGGGCCCTTGGTCGGTCACGATTGCCCCTGCGGAACGGGTTACCACGGGGGGCTGTGCTTTGAAACACCGCGAGTGCAGACCCATAACTGGGCTTCCGGGTAAGGGTCTTCCACTTCGGCGACGCAGCATCAGGTGATGCGCACCGCCGCCGGCGCCTCGATCTTCACGCCATGGGCATACACGCGCTGGTCGGCGCCGGGCTCGATCCGGACGCCCAGCTTGCCGCATAGGCGCTCGATCTCGTCGAGGAAAGCGTCGAGCTTCACGGGCGTGAGGCCCTGGCCTGCGCACCAACCGCGGTAGGTGTCCACCATGGTCTTGATGTCCACGCGCTCGCCATCCTCGGCCGGGAAGATGTAGTTGCGGAAGAAACCCTTCACGCTGCCGGCCTTCGTGCTCGCTGCCTTCGCACGGGCCTTGCGGGGTGGCGGCAGGGCAGCCGCGGGCGCGGCTGAAGCCCCGCCCACGACGGGCGCGGACGCCTCGACGGGCCGGGCAGGGCCGGCAGTAGCAGGCGGCGCCCGCCAGTGTCCAAGCAGCTCGATGGCCACCATTACGGCGACGAGGCACAGCTCAAATACCGCCGCGACGATGGCCTGCTGCCAGGCCGTCAGCGCCGCAGCGCCGGCGCCCAGCATCGCCTCCAGGGCCGCGCCGAGCGGGTTCGGGTTTGCCACGGCCGTGCCCGTT
>DATBKR010000606.1:0-2361 GCA_036555805.1 Hyphomicrobiaceae bacterium
GCGTCGGCGGCGATGTTGTCGGTGCCGACCGTGTCGGCGTCGAACTGGGTGAACTGGCGGAAGCGGCCGGGGCCCGGCTTCTCGTTGCGCCACACCGGGCCCACGGCGTAGCGGCGGAACGGCCTGGGCAGCCGGTCGAAGTTCTCCGCCACGTAGCGGGCCAGCGGCGCCGTCAGGTCGTAGCGCAGCGAGAGCCACTGGGAGTCCTCGTCCTGGAACGAGAACACACCTTCGTTGGGCCGGTCCTGGTCGGGCAGGAACTTGCCGAGCGCGTCGGTGTACTCGATGGCCGGCGTCTCCAGCGGCTCGAAGCCATAGCGCTCGTACACCTCGCGGATCTTGTCCAGCATGGCCCGCGTCGCACGGATGTCGTCCGCCGGCGTGTCGAGAAAGCCCTTGGGCAGCCGGGCCGCGGGTCCGGTGTTCTTGCTCGATTTGGCCATCGGCAACGGGGTCAGACCCCTCGCCTCCACCGCTGGTATATGAGAAAAGGTTTGGCGCGAGGGGTCTGACCCCGTCTCGCGCGTTTTGCGGCGCTTATAGCCGACCAACTCGGCTGCCGCAAAGCGAGAAGCGGACGCGATCAATGAGGTGTCGCAATGGGGTCAGACCCGCAGGGAGTGACCCTTCAGAACCGATACCCGTAGCGCAGGCCGATGGCGTCGAGGCCCTCGTTGTAGCGGGCGAGGTTGGCGTTGGAGGTGTGCTCGAAATAGACCGACACGCTGTTGCGGGCGTCGAGCCGCACGCCCAGCTCCAGCGGGATGTGGAACAGCACGCGCGAGCCCAGCGCCTTGCGGTCGGGATCGGTGGGGTCGAGCAGGCCGTCGTGCACCGCCGCGCCCAGCCCGAAACCGAAGAACAGGGTGCGCTGGAACTCGATCTCCCAGCGGGCGTCGAGATAGAGCCGGCTGGTATACCCCTCCGTGTTGACGGAGGCCCCCAGGGCCGGCCGGATGGTGCCGCCCAGCACCGGCAGACCCCGGCCGAACAGCACTTCGGCGTTGATGTCGACCCCGTTCTCCAGGTTGAAGCCCGCCCACAGGTCCGGCACATCGTGCGCCAGCACGCCGGCCCGGATCTCCAGGCTGGACGGCGCCGACTGCGCCGCGGCCTCGCCCGACACGGCGAGGCTCATCGTCAGCACAAGTGCAGCAAGAGCGGATCTCACGGGCTTCCCCCTACGCCACCGCCCCCGCGCGGGCCCCGGCGCGAGCCGCCAAGTTAGGCGAACTCGCCGGCGCCGGCAAAGGGGCTCCGCGGCTTTGTCCGCGCCCGTGGCAAATCGGCCATGGCGCGCGATGAAACCGCCGCCCTGCGCGCCTCCGCTGTCTTGCAGCACACATGGGCAGCGCCTAGCTTCGTGCCCGCCGATTGCGCCTCGTGCGCGCGGTCCTCGAGTGCACAGGCGTCCTCTCAGGCGTCCTCCGGGGTGCTTTAGTCCGATCTGGGGGACGCCAGGCAAATGGGGGCGTCGAACGCGCTTCTAGACGAGTTCACGCACGGTCTGGCGGCCGGCTTCGCGGACGCCCCCCTGGCCTGGAGGCTGGGCATTCTGGTCACGCTCGTGGCCCTGCTTCTGTTTCTGGCGATTGTCGCGCTGCGCCGGCGGCCGGCGCGCGGCGAGGTGGACACGGTCTATCTCATGTCCGCCGCCGCCACCCGCAAGGCGCGCGAGATCGGCGAGATCGACGCCTTCGCGCGCCGCGTCGGCGCCGCCACCGACGAGCTGAAGCTGCAGCTCAGGCGCCTGCGCGCGGGCCACCACACGCAGGTGAAGGTCTACATCGACCACTCCAACTTCATCACCACCTGGAACGAGATCGTGCACCGCGGCGAGCGCGCGCTGGAGCACGACGTGGACTGGCACGCGCTGCCCTCCGTGCTCCTGGAGGAGGTGGCCGAGTGGCAGAAGAAGATGCGCAAGGCGCCCGCGGCCGTGCTCTACCGCGGCATGCACGTCTACGGCACGCTGTTCGAGGATGGCTACTTCCGTCTCTTGGAGACCATGCTGCAGCACGAACAGACCGCACCCTCCAGGCTCGCCCTGCCGATCCGCCTGCGCCGCGAGACCATCGACAAGTGGCGCGAGGAGAACGCGGCCCACAAGTGGGAGCTGACGCACGAGATCCGCAACGTGGCGGGGTGCGTGATGGTGCCGGTGTACCGTCGCACGCCCAGGGAGGAGCAGCTCGGCGGCGCGCAGTACACCGCCGGCGGCATCCCGATCGCGCCCGAGAAGACGCTCGACACGCGCATCGCCACCGACCTGATCGGCGACGCCACCTTCGAGGTCTACGACGTGGCGCTGCTGGTGACGGAGGACAGCGACTTCATCCCGGCGGTGGAGTTCGTGCAGGA
>DATBKR010000607.1:0-8854 GCA_036555805.1 Hyphomicrobiaceae bacterium
GATCCAGCGTGCCGGCGTACTGGAGAACGAGATTGCCCGCCTCGAGGCCGCGCGTGCGCGCCTGGCCCGCGACGTGCGCCTGCTGGAGGTCGGCGACCCCGATCTCGTCGAGGAGCTGGCCATCGAGCGGCTGGGCTTTGCGCGGCCCGGGGACCGGGTGGTGATCACCGCCGAGCGACCCCAAGGTGGCCCCAGGTGACCCCTGGGCGCCGCGCACTCGCGCGTCCGGCGCGGCTGGCCAGGGCGCAGGGATTCTTGTACGGTTTTCGCCCAAGAGTTTGCCCCAACGCTTACCATGTCCTACGCTACCTCTACAGGGTTCGCCGTGTCCATGTCCCGCCCCAACGGCCAGCACACCGTCCCACCGTTCAGCCGCGAGCAGGAGTTGCATGCCTATCGCGACATGCTCCTCATCCGCCGCTTCGAGGAGAAGGCGGGCCAGCTCTACGGCATGGGGCTGATCGGCGGCTTCTGCCACCTCTACATCGGCCAGGAGGCGGTGGTCGTCGGCATGCAGATGACGATCAAACCCGGCGATCAGGTCATCACCACCTACCGCGACCACGGCCACATGCTGGCCTGCGGCATGGACCCCAAGGGCGTGATGGCCGAGCTGACCGGGCGCCGCGGCGGCTACTCCAAAGGCAAGGGCGGCTCGATGCACATGTTCTCCAAGGAGAAGAATTTCTACGGAGGGCATGGGATCGTGGGCGCCAACGTGCCGCTCGGTGCCGGCATCGCCTTCGCCAACCGCTACCGCGGCAACGGCGCGGTGTGCCTCACCTACTTCGGCGACGGCGCCGCCAACCAGGGCCAGGTGTACGAGAGCTTCAACATGGCGAAGCTCTGGAAGCTGCCCGTGGTGTTCGTTATCGAGAACAACAAGTACGCCATGGGCACCTCGGTGGAGCGCTCCGCCGCCACCACCGACTTCTCGCAGCGCGGGCGCTCGTTCGACATCCCCGGCGAGCAGGTGGACGGCATGGACGTGCGCGCGGTGAAGGCCACCGGCGACCGCGTGGTCGAGTGGGTGCGCCAGGGCAACGGCCCGTATATCCTGGAGATGCTCACCTACCGCTACCGCGGCCACTCCATGTCGGACCCCGGCAAATACCGCACGCGCGACGAGATCCAGAAGGTGCGCGAGGAGCACGACCCCATCGAGCAGGTGCGCCGGCGCCTGCTGGAGGGCCGGCCCGAATCCGAGGCCGAGCTGAAGGCGATCGACGCGCTGGTGCGCGGCGTTGTCAACGGCGCCGCCGAGTTCGCCCAATCCGACACGGAGCCGGAGGAGCGCGAGCTTTTCACGGACGTGCTGGTGGCTTGAGATGTCCGCCTGTGGCCAATAGTCGTGAAATCGTGAAATCGCCAAGTCGCGAAATCGACTTCACGATCTCACGACTTCACGATTTCACGAAGAAAGACGTCTGAGGAAATGCCCACGGAAATCCTGATGCCAGCGCTGTCGCCCACCATGGAGGAGGGCAAGCTCGCCAAATGGCTGGTGGCGGAGGGCCAGAGCGTCAAGCCGGGCGACGTCATCGCCGAGATCGAGACCGACAAGGCCACCATGGAGGTGGAGGCGGTCGACGAAGGCAAGGTCTCCAAGCTGCTGGTGCCCGAGGGCACCGAGGGCGTGAAGGTCAACACGCCGATCGCGCTGATCGATGGCGGCGCTGCGGCATCTCCCTCTCCCCACGCAACGCCAACCTCGCCTCAGCCTCCAACAGCGCGGGGAGAGGGCCGGGGTGAGGGGCAGCTACAAGCTCGGACCCCCGCCGCTGAAGGGGTCAGACCCCTTGCGCAGCCCGCTGCGGTCGAGCCCAAGCCGGTAGAGGCAAGGGGTCTGACCCCTTCCGAAACCGTCACCCAGACCATGCGCGAAGCCTTGCGCGACGCCATGGCCGAGGAGATGCGGCGCGACCGGGACGTGTTCCTGATGGGCGAGGAGGTGGCGCAGTACCAGGGCGCCTACAAGATCAGCCAAGGTCTGCTCGACGAGTTCGGGCCCATGCGCGTGATCGACACGCCCATCACCGAGCAGGGTTTTGCGGGCATCGGCGTTGGCGCCGCGTTCGCCGGCTTGAAGCCCATCGTCGAGTTCATGACCTGGAACTTCGCCATGCAGGCAATCGACCAGATCGTCAACTCGGCGGCCAAGACCCTCTACATGTCGGGCGGCCAGGTGAACTGCCCGATCGTGTTCCGCGGCCCGAACGGTGCGGCTGCCCGCGTCGCCGCCCAGCACAGCCAGTGCTACTCGGCCTGGTACGCGCACGTGCCGGGCCTGAAGGTGGTGGCGCCCTCCAATCCGGCCGACGCCAAGGGCCTGCTCAAGTCTGCCATCCGCGACCCCAACCCCGTGTTGGTGCTGGAGAACGAGGTGCTCTACGGCAGCCACGGCCCGGTGCCCAAGGCCGAGGACTGGCTGGTGCCGATCGGCAAGGCGCGCATCGCCCGGCCCGGTACCCAGGTCACCATCGTGTCGTTCGCGCGCGGCATGGCCTATGCACTGGAGGCGGCCGAGCAGCTGGCCAAGGAGGGCATCGAGGCCGAGGTGATCGACCTGCGCACGCTGCGCCCGCTCGACCTTGAGACCGTGATCGCCTCGGTCAGGAAGACCAACCGCATCGTCACCGTCGAGGAGGCATGGCCGGTATGCTCCGTGGGCTCCGAGATCTGCGCGCAAGTTGCGATGCAGGCCTTCGACTACCTCGATGCCCCGCCGGCCAAGGTGACGGGCGCCGACGTGCCCATGCCCTACGCCGCCAACCTGGAGCGCCTCGCCCTGCCCAGTGCCGCCCAGGTCATCGAGGCGGCCAAGTCGGTGTGCTATAAGTAGACCGGCTGCAAATAGACCGATGAGGCGCTTCATGGCTCAGACCGCAAAGCGCGCTGCAACGTACGAGGACCTGCTCGCCGTTCCCGAGCCTCGCGTGGCCGAGATCCTGTTCGGCGAGCTCGTGACACACCCCAGACCCGCGGCACCGCACGTGATAACCGCAAGCGCCTTGCTTCAGGTGCTTGGACCTCCTTTTCAGGCGGGAATTGGGGGACCTGGCGGATGGATATTTGCAGTCGAACCTGAGCTGCACTTGGATCAGCATGTGGCTGTCCCGGATCTGGCGGCTTGGCGTCTCCAGCGCCTGTCGGCGCTTCCCAAGACCGCCTGGTTCGGCGTCGCACCTGACTGGGTCTGTGAACTCCTTTCACCGTCGACCGAGCGCTATGACCGGGGCGACAAGCGACTGATCTATGCCGAGGCCGGTGTCGCCCATGCCTGGTACGTCAATCCCGTGCTCAGAATGCTGGAGGCCTACGAGCTGAGAGAAGGCAAGTGGGTGACGCTGGACGTGTTCTTCGACGCAGAGGAGGTCAAGGCGCCGCCTTTCATCGACATCAGTTTCCCGGCAAATCGCCTGTGGCCACTTGATCCTTCGCCGGAGGAGTAGGGTGACGCCATGAGCCGCGCCGTTACGAAGCCCGCGCGTCGCACCGCGACCTACGAGGACCTGCTCGCCGTTCCCGAGCCTCTCGTGGCGGAGATCCTGTTCGGCGAGCTTGTGACCCATCCCCGACCTGCGTCGCGGCATGCCCGTGCTGCCAGCCGCTTAGAAATGATTCTCGGTGCGCCCTTCGACTTGGGCATCAATGGGCCGGGAGGATGGGTCTTTTTCGACGAGCCTGAGCTGCATCTAGGCGAACATGTGGTCGTGCCTGATCTGGCAGCGTGGCGGGGCGAGCGTTTGTCGGAGTATCCGGAGACGGCATGGTTCGAAGTTGCACCCGACTGGGTGTGCGAGGTGCTTTCGCCGTCGACGGAGAGCTATGACCGCGGCGACAAGCAGCTGATCTACGCTGAAGCCGGCGTAGCCAATCGCTGGCAGATCAACCCAGTTCTCAAGATGCTGGAGGTGTACGAGCTCAAGACCGGCAAGTGGCTGCTGCTCGACGTCATCCAACATGACGCGCAGGTTGCAGCGGCGCCATTTGCTGAGTTCAGCTTTTCGCTGAGCGCACTGTGGTCCTTGGAGCCCCTGCGAACCGCGCGGAAAGCACGCCGCCCATCGGTCAAGAAGAAGAGGAAGCGTTCGTGACCGACCCGACGACACTGACGGGGTCCTGCCACTGCGGCGCGATCCGCGCGACGCTCTACGCCACCCGGCGCCCGGCGGAGCTGGAGGTGCGGGCCTGCCAGTGCTCGTTCTGCACGCGCCACGGCGCCAAGACGGTGAGCGACCCCGCCGGCCGTGCCCGCTTCGAGATCGATGGCGCGGCGCTGTCGTGGTACCGGTTCGAGACGCGCACCGGCATGAGCCTGATCTGCAACCGCTGCGGCATGTACGCGGGCGTGATCATCGAGGACGGCGACAACGTCTGGTCCGTCCTCAATGCGCGCGGCCTTGCCATTCCCGAGTTCAAGGACCGCGCGGCCGAACCCAAGGTCTACGACGGCGAGACGCCTGAGCAGCGTATCGCCCGGCGCAAGGCCATGTGGACGCCGACAGAAATCCTGTGGCAGGGGGCAGACCTCTCGCGCGACCGGAGGGGGTCAGACCCCGCACGCAGATCGTAGGTTGGGTCGAGCGTCAGCGAAGACCCAACGCAACGCCGTTTGGAATTCGAGACATGTTGGGTCTGCGCTTCGCTTGACCCAACCTACGCCGAGGACCGCATGCCCACCGAAGTCCTGATGCCCGCGCTATCGCCCACCATGGAGGAGGGCAAGCTCGCGAAGTGGCTCGTCAAGGAGGGCCAGGCAGTCAAGGCCGGCGACGTGATTGCCGAGATCGAGACGGACAAGGCCACCATGGAGGTGGAGGCAGTGGACGAGGGCAAGGTGGGCAAGCTGCTGGTGGCGGAAGGCACCGAAGGCGTGAAAGTCAACACGCCCATCGCGGTGCTGCTGGCCGAGGGCGAGAGCGCCGGCGTCGCGCCCAAGCCGCAATCGCCGCCCGCGCCGTCCGCCGCACCCAAGCCCGCCGCGCCGCGGCAGCGGCCCGCCGGCGGCGGCCCGGGCGCACCGGCGGCAGCACCCGCGGTCGCCAGGCCGCAGGCGCCGCAGCCCGCTGCCGCCCCGAAGGGCGCCAACGGCGCCGGCGCCCGCATCTTCGCCTCGCCGCTGGCGCGGCGGCTCGCCAGGGAAGCCGGGATCGAACTTGCGGCCCTGACCGGCTCCGGCCCGCACGGCCGCATCGTCAAGAGCGACGTGGAGGCGGCAGCCAGATCGGGCGCGGCCTCGGCTGCGCCCGTTGCAGGTACGGCGCTGGCACGGCCGGGCACCGGGGTGGCACCGCCGGCGATGGCGGATAGCCAGATCCTGGCGCTCTACGAGAAGGGCTCCTACGAGCTCATTCCGCACGACAACATGCGCAAGGTGATCGCGCAGCGCCTCACCTTGTCGAAGCAGACCATCCCGCATTACCGCCTGATGGTCGATTGCCGCCTCGACGAGCTGTTGCGGGCGCGCGAGCGCATGAACGCCGCCGCGCCCAGGGACGGCCCGCGCGCCTACAAGCTCTCCGTCAACGATTTCATCATCAAGGCCCTGGCGCTTGCGCTCGCCCAGGTGCCTGCCGCCAACGTCACCTGGACCGAGGGCGGCACGCTGCGCCACAGGTACTCCGACATCGGCGTGGCCGTGGCCATCGAGGGCGGTCTGTTCACGCCCATCATCCGCCACGCCGAGCTCAAGTCGCTCTCCGAGATCTCCAACGAGATGCGGGACCTCGCCGAGCGCGCCCGCAAGCGCCGCCTGGCGCCACACGAGTACCAGGGCGGATCCACGTCCGTCTCCAACCTCGGCATGTACGGCATCAGGAGCTTCGATGCGGTCATCAACCCGCCACACGCCACCATCCTCGCCGTCGGCACCGGCGAGAAGCGCGCGGTTGTGACGGGCGACAAGGTGGAGGTGGGCACGCTGATGTCGTGCACGCTCTCGTGCGATCACCGGGCGGTCGATGGTGCGGTGGGCGCCCAGCTGCTCAACGCCTTCAAGGCGCTGGTCGAGGATCCGGTGCGGATGCTGGTCTAGTTGCATCTCGCACACGCGAGGGCGCGCATTTGGCCCCCTGGCGCGGCCGTGGCGGGGCTGCCACTTTCCACAGATTCGGCCCCGCCGCGCTCGGGGGGCCAACCTCCCGGTGCCTGCGGTTGCTTGCCGCTGCCCAAAATCGGACCTAAGACTCACACGGAATCACGCACGATAAGTAAGCGCGCCGCGTACGCACGAGTCGAAAGCCAACATCCTCGGGGGTCCTGTTCATGGAAATCTTCAAGCGTGCCTCGTCGCAGGCACTCGTACTCGCGGGCGTCATGCTTGCCGGGTGCGCAATGGAAGGAAACGACAGCATCTTCACCACCGGGTCGCTTACGGGCGGCCAGCAGGCTTCCGCGGAGAAGGCCGACCCGGTCTGCATCACGCTGGCCTCGCGCATCGAGACGCTGCGCAAGGAGGGCATCCAGGACAAGATCGAGAAGGCTGCCGCCAAGCGCTACAGGATGACCCAGGCGGACCTCGGCAAGGCCGACCAGCTGAATAAGGCGAACGCCGAGTTCCAGGTCCGCTGCTCGACCGTCACGCCGAAGCCGACCACGGCCGCGGCTGAGACCCCGCCGGCGGCGGAGCCGGCCGCGAAGGCTGCGCCCAAGAAGGCCGCGAAGACGAGCGCCTCCAAGACGCCCTGATACGGCACGAGCGGTCGCGCAGAGAGGGGGGACAGTCGCCTCCAGTGGGGGGAGGCGATTGCTTCCGCAGCCGGGGCGGACAGAATGAACCCGGCATCTCCTTCATGGGACAGGGGCACGCACAGCCGCCGTGCATTCTTCGGTTGTACCTGATGCGCGATTGCCACACCGCTTGCAGGCGATTGATCGCCCTGTATGTTTGTGCCTGCTAGCTTGTGCGTTCCGGCCGGCACGGCGAATGGGTGGCAAAGAGGGAGAGGTTCGTGGCGCGCGCGAGGTTGACGTGGCTGGCGATTCTGTGCGCGACGGGCCTGCTGCTCGTTGGCTGCGTCGAGGGCGGTAACCTCGGTGGCGACCCGGGGCCGACGCCGCTTGCGCTCGGCCAGACTTGCGGCTCGGTCCAGCAGGAGCTGAACCGGCTGCTCGGGCGGGGGGTGCAGGGCAGCGTCGAGCGCCAGAACGCCGGCAAGCCGATCAGCCCGGCGGCCAAGGCCGACGTTGACCGCTACAACGCGCTGCTCAACCAATACCTGGGCGCCCGCTGCCACGTCTGACCCCGAGGAAACTGCGGCTTGGCCCGGCAAGCCGGTTGGGCTGGCGCCGCGCATCCCGTTTGAATAAGACCTGGGGCTCCGGCCGCATCGGCCGGAGTTTTGCCATTCCGGGCCGAACACACCAGGGGGCGCGTCAGCCATGGCCGAACAGGGCTTCGACATCATCGTCATCGGCTCGGGTCCGGGCGGTTACGTCACGGCGATCCGCGCGAGCCAGCTCGGCTTCAAGACGGCGATCATCGAACGCGACTACCTCGGTGGCATCTGTCTCAACTGGGGCTGCATCCCCACCAAGGCGCTGCTGCGCTCCTCGGAGGTGTTCCACTATCTACAGCACGCCGGCAGCTTCGGGCTCTCCGCCGGCAACGTCGGCTTCGATCCGGCGGCCATCGTCAAGCGCTCGCGCGGTGTGGCGAAGCGGCTGAGCGACGGCGTGAGCTTCCTGATGAAGAAGAACAACGTCGCCGTGGTCTGGGGCGAGGCCGCCATCGACGCGCCCGGCAGGCTCACCGTGAAGCCCGCCAAGACCGAGGCGCCCAAGGGGGCGCTGGGCCCCGGCGGCTACCGCGCGGCGCACATCATCATCGCCACCGGCGCGCGCCCGCGCGTGCTGCCCGGCATCGAGCCCGACAAGAAGCTGGTGTGGACCTATTTCGAGGCCATGGCGCCGGACCGCATTCCCAAATCGCTCCTGGTGATCGGCTCAGGCGCCATCGGCATCGAGTTCGCCTCGTTCTTTCGCACCCTCGGCAGCGAGGTGACGGTGGTGGAGGTGCTGCCGCAGATCCTCCCCGCGGAGGATGCCGAGATCGCCGCCTTCGCGCGCAAGGCGTTCGAGAAGCAGGGCATGAAGATCAGGACCGGAGCCCGGGTGACGAAGCTCGACAAGAAGTCCGACGGGGGCGCTGGCAGCGTCACCGCCGTCATCGACGACGGCAAGGGCACCGAGACGGTGACGGCGGAGCGGGTCATTTCGGCCGTGGGCGTGGTGGGCAACACCGAGGGCCTGGGGCTGGAGAAGCTGGGCGTGAAGACCGAGCGCGGCATCGTCGTCGCCGACGGCCTCGGCCGCACCAACGTGCCCGGCATCTACGCCATCGGCGATGTGGCGGGCCCGCCGCTGCTTGCACATAAGGCCGAGCACGAAGGTGTCGTCTGTGTCGAGGCAATCAAAGGCCTCAAGCCACATCCGCTGGACAAGCGTCTCATTCCCGGCTGCACCTATTGCTCGCCGCAGATCGCTTCGGTCGGCCTCACCGAGCAGGCCGCCAAGGAGCAGAAGCGCGATGTTCGGGTTGGCCGCTTTCCGTTCGTCGGCAACGGCAAGGCGATCGCGCTGGGCGAAGATCAAGGTCTGGTGAAGGTCATCTTCGACAAGGCGACCGGACAACTCCTTGGCGCGCACATGGTGGGCGCCGAGGTCACCGAGCTGATCCAGGGCTACGTGGTGGCAATGAATCTCGAGACCACGGAGGAGGAGCTCATGCATACCGTGTTCCCGCACCCGACGCTGTCGGAGATGATGAAGGAGGCGGTACTCGACGCCTACGGGCGGGTGCTGAACGTGTAGGAGGCCTGAATGGGCGTGTTGGCCTGGATCATCGTCGGTC
>DATBKR010000608.1:0-5860 GCA_036555805.1 Hyphomicrobiaceae bacterium
TGCCCGATGTGCGCCGCGGCCATCTCGTTCGCGCGCATCCGCCGGCTCTATTTCGGCGCCAGCGACCCCAAGGGCGGCGGCGTGGAGAACGGGCCGCGCATCTTCAGCCAGCCCTCGTGCCACCACGCGCCTGAGCTTTACGGCGGGATCGAGGAAGTGCGGTCGGCGCGGCTGCTGCAGGAGTTCTTCGCGCAACGCCGTTGAGCACGGCCTTCTCGGCCCTCTCGGCGCGCTCCGCCTTGCCGGCCTCCTTGCGCACCGCGCCCGCGTGCTGGATCGGCACCACGTCGTGGCGCTCGTAGAGCTCGCCCAGCGCGTCCCAGTCTTTGAGCACGGTGCGGTAGATCCAGCGGTAGCTGCCCTGCGCCCTCGCCACCGCCACCGCGCGCTCGCGCCCGATGAACTCCGCCGTCGCCGCGATCTCCAGCCAGTTCACCACCAGGTGCAGGTAGGTGGCGTCGTAGCCGCGCGCGCCCTCGGGCGGCCCGGTGGGCGCGTCGGGATAGCGCCGCACCAGCTCGTCCATGAAAGGCGCCACCATGTCGCGCTCCGGCGTGCCGAGGTACCACAGGTACCAGTGCATCTGCTCGTGCAGGTAGGTGGAGAGCAGTTCGTCCTCGGTGGCCGTGAAGCGGTTGCCGAGCGTCAGGATCGGCTGGGCGAAGGTGTCGCCGCCCGGCACGATGCGCACCACGCCGGTGTACTCGTAGCGCGCGAGGTCGTGCCGGCGCCTGAGCGCGATGAGCGTGTCGCGGATCCGATCGCCCTCGCGCCGCGCGTGGTCGAGATCGACGTCGATGCGGAACTCGCCGGGATCGGAACGTGCCACCGGGAAGACTCCCCTTCTTTCCACTCAGCACACGGCCAGAACCGGAATGACTCACCGGAATGACTCAGTTGCAGATGCCCGGCACAATGCGTAACGGCGGCGGGAAGCGATAGTGTGGCGCGCCGGCAGACTGTGGATAGCGTTGCCTGAGCCGTCAGCCTGCGGCCTCAAGGCGTTGAGCGACCTTGCGTTTCAGCTCGTCCTTGGCCGGTTCCGCGGCGGCCAGGATGGCCTCGATCCTGAAAAAATCGACCGAGCCGAAAGCGCCGACGGCGGGTCGAATCAGGATGTCGGGGGCGCGCGCCTTCAGCTTCTCGCGCGTGACCGAGTGGAACAGCAGCTGTGCAGCGCCGATCCTCGCCTCGATCGGGCGTGGCACCTTCCCGATCTTGGCGCCGGCGCGCGGCCGCGTGTCTCCCGTGACATCGACCGCGATCGTCAGGTCGACCTTGTCCATGAGCAGGTCGAAGGGCAGCGGGTTGACATAGCCGCCATCGATCAGCACGCGGCCGTCGAGCACCACTGGCCGCGCCCAGGCGGGCAGCGCGCAGCTGGCAGCAAGCGCCGGGATCAGCGGCCCCGTGTCCAGCACCACCTGCTCGATGGCGTAGTAGTCGGCGGCGACCGCGACGAACGGGACCTTCAGCGCGGCGAAGTCGCGGTGCAGGATGTCCGGCAGCACCATCTCGAACAGTGTGACGTTGTCGATCACCCCCGGACTGCGCACGCTCCACAGCGCGGCGAAGCTCCCCGCCAGCCGGCCTGCGAAGCGGCGCGCGAACGCAGTCCGGCTCGCCAGGTCCCTGACGAAGCCGGAGCGGATGTCCACGGCCGCCACGCCCGCCGCATACAGCGCGCCGACGATCGAGCCCATCGACGTCCCCGCGATCGCGGCCGGCTTGAGCCCCAGCTCGTCCAGCGCCTCCAGGATCGCGATGTGCGCCAGCCCCCGCGCCGAGCCGCCGCCCAGCGCCAGGCCGATGCGGGCGGAGGTGGGCGGCGGCGCGCCGGCGGCGCTGGCGCTCATGCCGGACGCCTCCGCGTGAGGCGCCGGAGGCGGGCCAGGCGCTCCTTGCGCGGCGGCGCGCCCCTGTCGTCGGCGATGGGTACGGCCGTCTCGCTCGTCAGTACCCGCTCAAGCTGCCGCTGCAGCTGCTCCTTGGCCGGCCGTGCCGCCGCCAGGACCTCCCGGAAGCGGTGGAACTCCAGCACCTGGAACCTGTCCACGTCCACATCGATGTAGATGTCGGGCTGGCTCGCCTTCAGCTTCTCGCGCACGATCGAGCGCTGCAGCACCTGCGAGGAAGAGACCAGCGCCGCCAGCGGCGAGGGCTGCAGGCGCTTGCCGGGGCCGCTCGACGCGCCGGTAACGTCGATGGCGACGGTGATGTCGGCTGCGCCCTCCAGCACGTCGAAGGGCAGCGGGTTGACGAGGCCCCCGTCCATGAGCAGGCGCTCGCCGCGCACCACGCCGCTGAACAGGGCCGGCAGCGCAATGCTGGCGGCAATCGCGCTGCGCAGGTCGCCCGAATCGAGCACCACCTGCTCCTGGGCGTAGAAGTCGGTCGCCACCGCCTTGAACGGGATGGCGAGGCCCGCGAAGTCCTCCGCCACCTTGGAGGGGAGCACTTGGTCGAGCAGCAGCGAGGGGCTCAGGAGAGACGACCGCACCGGCAGGAAGTTGAGGAGCTTGAGGACGGGCTCCGACCTGGCGGCCAGCAGGGCCTGGGCGAACCCGAAGCGCTGGCCGAGCACCTCCTCGGTGTGCGCCCGGATCAGCCGCGCCGACAGCCCCGAGGCATAAGCTGCCCCGAAGATCGCGCCGATGGAGGTGCCGGCGATGATCGCGGGCCTCAGTCCCATCTCATCGAACACCTCGAGCATCAGGACGTGCGCAACGCCCCGCGCCCCGCCACCCCCCAGCGCCAGCGCGATGGAAGGGGTCAGACCCCTCGCCTCCACCCGACGAGCAGAACCTGACGCATGGTGCGAGGGGTCTGACCCCTTTGCCGAACTCGCCGTCATGCCGCGCGCCCCCGCGCCGTCAGGAACGGGACCAGCGCCGCCAGCGTGGCCGTCGGGTTCTCCTCGGCCAGGAAGTGACCCGAGGTCACGGTGGCGGCCTCAACGTCGGTGCACCAGCCGCGCCAGACCTCCGGCGGGTTGCCGCGGAGGTAGTTGCCGTAGATGACCAGCGTCGGGCAGGCGATCCTGCGCCCGGCGGCGAGATCGGCCTCGTCGAGCCTGCGGTCGATGCCGGCGCCGGCGCGATAGTCCTCGCAGAACGCGTGCACGCGCGCTGGGTCCCGCACCAGCGCGCGGTAGTGCGCGAGGGCGCCTGGCGAGAACGGGGAGAGGTCGCGCGGGCCGGCCCAGCTCTTCAGCGTATGCTCCAGGTAGTAAAGCGGGTCCTTGCCGATCAGCGTCTCGGGCAGCGGAAACGGCTGCGCCAGGAACTGCCAGTGGTATCCCTTGACAGCGGATTCCGCAGTGAGGCGCCGCCACACCTCGGCGGTCGGGATGATATCCACAGGGATCAGCGCCGCCACCGCCTCGGGATGGTCCAGCGCCAGGCGGTAGGCCACGCGCCCGCCGCGGTCGTGTCCCGCCACCATGAAGCGCGGATGGCCAAGCTCGCGCATGAGAGTGAGGCAATCCTGGGCCATGGCGCGCTTGGCGTAGATCTCGTGCGCCTCGTCGCCTGGCGGCGCGGAGCTGGCGCCGTAGCCGCGCAGGTCGGGGATGACGAGCGTGCAGTGCCGGGCGAGCTCCGGGGCCACCTTGTGCCACATGACGTGCGTTTGCGGATAGCCGTGCAGCAGCAGCAGCGGCGGCCCCGAGCCGCCCGTGCGCAGGTAGATCTCGATGCCGGCCGCGGCCTCGATGCGCCGCTCGGCAAAGCCGGAGAACAGGTCGGGCAGGCCGCTCATCTCGCTCATGGCGCCTCCTGCTCCCGCTCCTCCCGCTTCAGCGCGCGCCAGCCGATGTCGGAGCGGCAGAAGCCGCCCGGCCAGTCGATCCTGGCCACCGCCCCATAGGCGCGCGCGCGCGCCTCGGCCAGGGTCCGCCCGCGCGCCGCCACGTTGAGCACGCGCCCGCCGGCGGCGACCAGGCGGCCGCCGGCCAGCGCCGTGCCGGCATGGAATACCTCCACGCCCTCCACATCGCGCGCGGCATCGAGCCCGCGGATCTCGCTGTCCTTGGCGTAGTCGCCCGGATAGCCGTTGGCGGCCATCACCACGGTGATCGCGGCGTCGTCGTACCAGCGCACGTCGAAGGCGTTGAGCACGCCGTCGGCCGTGGCGACGAGCGCCGACAGCAGGTCGGACTTGAGGCGCAGCATCAGCACCTGCGCCTCCGGATCGCCGAAGCGCACATTGTACTCGATCAGCTTGGGGCCATCGTCGGTGATCATCAGCCCCGCATAGAGCACGCCCTTGTAGGGTGTGCCGCGCGCGGCCATGCCCTTGACCGTCGGCCACACGATCTCGTCCATGACGCGGCGCGCGATCTCCGGTGTCACCACCGGCGCCGGCGAGTAGGCGCCCATGCCGCCGGTGTTCGGCCCCTTGTCGCCGTCGAAAGCGCGCTTGTGGTCCTGCGCCGAGGCGAGCGGGATGGCGTGCGTGCCGTCGACCAGGGCGAAGAAGCTCGCCTCCTCGCCCGCCAGGAACTCCTCGACCACGACCCCGCTCCCCCACGCCTCCGAGAAGCAGCGATCGATCGCCGCCACCGCTTCCTCGCGAGCCTCGGCGATGGTCACCCCTTTGCCCGCCGCCAGGCCGTCGGCCTTCACCACCACGGGGAGGGGCTGCCGCTCCAGGTAAGCGAGCGCTGCGGTCCGGTCCTGGAAGTGCGCGTAGGCCGCCGTCGGAATGCCGTGCTCGGCGCAGAAGTCCTTGGCGAAGCCCTTGGAGCCCTCGAGCTGCGCGGCCGCCCTGGATGGGCCGAACACCTTGATCTTGGCCGCCTCCAGATCGTCGGCGAGGCCGGCCACCAGCGGCGCCTCCGGCCCCACCACCACCAGCTCGATGCCCGTCTCGCGGCAGAAGTGCACTGCGGCGCCATGGTCGGCGATGTCGAGCGCCACGCAGTCGGCGATCTCGGCAATGCCGGCATTGCCCGGCGCGCAATAGAGCTTGCCCAGCAGCGGACTTGCCAGTATCGCCCAGGCCAGTGCGTGCTCGCGGCCGCCAGACCCGATCAGAAGCACGTTCATGCGCTCACCCGGGGGCCTCTCCGAAAGCTCTGGAAAAGGCGCCATCGCTTGGCCGCACTTGGCCGCACAGTGGCGCGCCCTCATGTATCATCGAATGAGAGTCGAACAAAGCCAGGGGTAGACGTGCCCGAGCCTGCCGCCAACGGAGCCCGCCCAGGGTCGAACCCGGGGTCCAATCAAGGCCAGAGCCACGGCAGCAACCTGCCGGAATACTCGGTCTCCGAGCTCAGCGCCGCCATCAAGGGCACGCTGGAGCGCGCCTACGGCTACGTGCGCCTGCGCGGCGAGATCTCGGGCTTCCGTGGGGCGCACTCCTCGGGCCATTGCTACTTCGCCCTCAAGGACGACAAGGCCCGCATCGAGGCGGTGATCTGGCGCTCCACGGTGCAGATGCTCAGGATCAAGCCGGCGGAGGGCCTGGAGGTGATCGCCACCGGCAGGATCACGAGCTATCCCGGCACCTCGAAATACCAGATCGTCATCGACGCCCTGGAGCCGGCGGGCATCGGCGCCCTCATGGCGCTGCTCGAGGAGCGCAAGAAGCGCTTGGCGGCCGAGGGCCTGTTCGACCGCGCCAGGAAGCGCCCGCTGCCGTTCCTGCCGCGCGTGATCGGCATCGTCACCTCCCCGACCGGCGCGGTGATCCGCGACATGCTGGCAGGCTTCAGGGAGCGCTTCCCCGCCCGCGTGCTGCTGTGGCCCGTCCGGGTGCAGGGCGAGACCTGCGCGGCGGAGGTGGCCGCCGCCATCGCCGGCTTCAACGCCATGCCTCCCGACGGGCCGATCCCGCGCCCGGACGTCCTCATCGTGGC
>DATBKR010000609.1:0-2741 GCA_036555805.1 Hyphomicrobiaceae bacterium
CAAGGAACCCGACTACTTCAACAACCGCGGCCAGGCCTACGACCACAAGGGCCAGCACGACCTCGCCATCGCCGACTACACGGAGGCTTTCCGCCTGGAGCCGGGCAACGCGCGGCCCCTCTACAACCGCGGCCTGTCCCAAGCCAACAAGGGCGACTACCGGCGCGCCATCGCCGATTTCGACCAGGCGATCAAGCTCGCGCCCAACGACGCCGACCTCTACCTGGCGCGCGGGGCGGCGCACGAGGAGCTGGGCGAGGAAGGCGCGGCCAAGGCCGATTTCCGCAAGGTTCTGGAGATCGACCCGGAGAGCGAGGACGCGCGCGAGGGCCTGAGCCGGCTCGGCGAGTAGCGGGGCGGGTAACGGGGTCAGACCCCTCGCCTCCACGTCAGGGACTGAGCTCTGCGGTCGAAGCGAGGGGTCTGACCCCGGCAGCGGGCACCGCCTGTGCTGGATTAACGTCTTCGGCGGCAAGCGCGTAACGCCGCTTGTCATCGCCACCCATGTCGGGTTACGGCCCTTCGGGCCTAGCCCGACCTACGGTCTTAAAGCCCGCGCGCGCCAGGACGGACGCCAGCCCATGTCCCACAACACGTTCGGCCACCTGTTTCGGGTCACGACCTGGGGCGAGAGCCACGGGCCCGCGATCGGCTGTGTCGTGGACGGCTGTCCGCCCGGCATCCCCCTGACGGCCGAGGACATCCAGGTCTGGCTCGACAAGCGCCGGCCGGGACAGTCGCGCTTTACCACCCAGCGGCGTGAACCGGACACGGTGCGCATCCTCTCCGGCGTGTTCGCCGAGGAGGGCGGCCGGCAGGTCACGACGGGCACGCCCATCTCGCTCGTGATCGACAACATCGACCAGCGCGGGCGCGACTACGAGGACATCAAGGACAAGTTCCGCCCCGGCCACGCCGACTTCACCTACTGGGAGAAGTACGGCGTGCGCGACTACCGCGGCGGCGGGCGAGCGAGCGCGCGTGAGACGGCCATGCGCGTGGCCGCCGGGGCGATCGCCCGCAAGCTCATCCCCGAGGTGGCGGTGCGCGGCGCGCTGGTGCAGATCGGGAAGCACAAGGTGCACCGGACGCGCTGGTCCTGGGAGGAGGTGGAGAAGAACCCGTTCTTCGCGCCCGATCCCGACATCGTCGAGACCTGGTCGCGCTATCTCGACGAGGTGCGCAAGGCCGGCTCCTCGGTGGGTGCCGTGATCGAAGTGGTGGCCGAGGGCGTGCCCGCCGGCTGGGGCGCGCCCGTCTACGGCAAGCTCGACCAGGATCTGGCGGCGGCGCTCGTCAGCATCAACGCGGTCAAGGGCGTGGAGATCGGCGCCGGCATGGCCGCGGCGGAGCTGACCGGCGAGGAGGCGGCCGACGAGATCCGCATCGGCAACGACGGGCGGCCGGTGTTCCTGTCCAACCACGCCGGCGGCATCCTGGGGGGCATCTCGTCGGGCCAGCCGATCATGGCCCGGTTCGCCGTGAAGCCCACCTCGTCGATCCTCACGCCGCGGCGTACCATCGACCGCTTCGGGCAGGAGACCGAGATCGCCACCAAGGGCCGGCACGACCCGTGCGTGGGCATCCGCGCCGTGCCGGTGGGCGAGGCCATGATGGCCATCGTTCTCGCCGACCACTACCTGCGCCACCGCGCCCAGGTCGAATAGGGTCAGACCCTGCGGGTCTGACCCTGGCGCACGCGCTGATCTGCGGCCCACGAAGGCGGCAGAAGAGCGAAGGGAGCAGCATGGGTCAGGCCCGCAGGGTCTGACCCCGACGCGACGGAGGGAAGAAGCCATGGCGGTCAAGGCGGATGTGAAGGCCCTGCTGTTCGACGTGTTCGGGACCGTCGTGGACTGGCGCGGCAGCATCATCGCGGAGCTGTCGCACTTCGGGGCGGACAAGGGGATCGCGGCCGACTGGGCGGCCTTCACCGACGACTGGCGCGCGATGTACCAGCCGGCCATGGAGGAGGTGCGCTCGGGCCGGCGCCCGTGGACCATTCTCGACGTGCTGCACCGGGAGAGCCTCGACAAGCTCTTCGCCAAAAACGGCATCGCAGGGCTGAGCGAGGAAGAGAAGGACCGTCTCAACCGGGTCTGGCACCGGCTGAAGCCGTGGCCGGATGCGGTGGAGGGGCTGAGGCGCCTCAAGTCGCGCTACATCATCGGCACGCTGTCGAACGGCAACGTGGGGCTGCTCACGCGGCTCGCCAGGCATGCCGGGCTGCCGTGGGACGTCATCCTCGGCGCCGAGACCGCGCGCGCCTACAAGCCGCTGCCGCAGGCCTACCTCGCCAGCGCATCGCTGCTCAACCTGGAGCCGGCGCAGGCGATGCTGGTGGCGGCCCACAACGGCGACCTCGCCGCCGCCTCGGCCGTCGGCCTGCGCACGGCCTTCGTCGCCCGCCCGCAAGAGTACGGCCCGCACCAGAGCAAGGACTTCAAGGCGGAGGGGTCGTGGGATGCGGTGGCGGCGAGCTTCATCGAGCTGGCCGACGCGATGGGATGCTAGCGCGTGACCTGTCCGAATCTGACCCGCACGAGACATCGTGCCCCGGTTCACAGGGCACAACGTCGGCGCGCTCGTCTTCAAGCTGGCGCCTAAGCAGAGATTCTGATGTTGACCAACGGTTCGGCGCTGCGCTCGTGGTTCAGATCGTCGACGACGGCGTGGATGGTCTGGTCGAGGGCGGCGACATCGGTGAAGGTCTTGTGGGCCAGATGATGGGCCTTGAGATC
>DATBKR010000610.1:0-5176 GCA_036555805.1 Hyphomicrobiaceae bacterium
AAAGAAGCTCTTCAGAAAGAACCATCCATGCGCGCTCAGGCCCGTGATGGCCGTAAGGGTGCCGGAAATTCGTCGCGTAGTTCGAACTGAAGTCAACCTTTAGATTTAGTGCAGGCATGTGCAGGCGTATGCAGGACTGGACCTCCCGACCACGGCGGACATGCGGCTGATAGGGCGCAAACCGCCGGGAGCTAAGGTGACTCAGCAAAATAAGTGCGTCGCTTCTCTTGGGGGATGCCCGCAGGATTGGCGGCGGCGCGGTCGGTGAGGGAACGCTATTGGGGTGCGCCGTCCCCCCTCCCCTTCGGGGAGAGGGGCCTGCCCCGGCGCAGGCCGGGATGAGGCCATGACTTACGGCCGCGTGCCCGTCCGGCCCACATGCACCACCTCGATGGCGCGGCCGCAAGTCATTTGGCCGAACTGGCGAAGGGGGAGTTTTCTCGTTGGCAAGGCCCCTCATCCGGCCCTTCGCGCCACCTTCTCCCCAAGGGGAGAAGGGGCATACGCGGTGGGCTTTGGAGCCCGACTACGATGGCCAAGCGAGCATCACTCGAGTCGAACCCAAGCGATTCAGTTAAACTGCCGGCTCTCCTAAGGGTCCGGTTTTGACACTATCGCCGCAACGAAGGACACAGGAATGACAGGCGCAATCGAGATCACCGGCGTCCGCATCCGCCGCGCACTTGTGCCAGTGAGGCGGACGCTCAACACCCGCGTCGGCCGCTTCACCACGGGGCCGTTCCTGCTCATCGACCTGGAGCTGAAAGGCGGCGGGGTGGGCCGCGCCTTGTGCTTCACCTTCATCCCCGTCGCGTTGAAGGTCGTGCCGATCCTGCTCGACGAGCTGGTTGCCGGCGCCAAGGGCCGCAAGATCACGCTGGCCGATGCGCCCGCGGTGCATGACGCAGGCCAAAAGCGGCTCACGCACATGGGGCACGAGGGCGCAGCGCAGATGGCGCTCTCCATGTTCGACATGGCGCTTCACGACGCGCTCGCCCGCGAAGCCGGTGTGCCGCTCTACCGGCTGCTCGGCGGCACCGCCGTGCCGCTCCCGACCTACAACAGCTCCGGGCTCGGCATCATGGAGCCGCAGGAGGCCGCCCGCGAGGCGAAGGAACTGGCGGCCGAGCTCGGCGGCTTCAGGCATGTGAAGCTGCGCATGGGTCGCGGCGATGCCGCCGGCGAGATCGCCGCCTACAAGGCGGTGCGCAGCGCCATCGGACCGGACATCCTCGTCTCCTGCGACTTCAACCAGGCGCTGCCGGCCGCGAGCGCGCTCGATACCTGCCGGGCGATCGACGGCCTCGGCCTCGCCTGGATCGAGGAGCCGGTCGCCTACGACGACTACGACACGCAGGCGAGGCTCGCCACCAAGCTCGCAACGCCCGTTCAGATCGGAGAGAACTGGTGGAGCTGGCGCGTCGGCAAGGCGGCCATCGAGAGGGGCGCCTGCGACCTGATCATGCCGGACCTGCTGCGCATCGGCGGCGTCACCGGCTGGATGCGGCTCGCGCGGGTGGCCGAGGCCCGCGCCGTGCCCTTCTCCTCGCACCTCTCGCCCGACTATTCCGCCCACGTGCTCGCCGCCACGCCCACGCGGCATTGGCTGGAGTTCATGGACTGGGGGCAGGACCTCCTCGCCGACCCGCTCGTGCCCGTGCAGGGCTTCACGACGCCGCGAGATCTGCCGGGCACCGGCGTGGAGTGGAACGAGCCGGCGGTCGCGCGCTGTCTGGTCGATGGGTGATCCTGAAGTTGTCAGGGTATCAGCTGTTGTCGGATGGCCTCGGCTGCTGCGTGAGCCCGGTTGCGAGCCCCGAGTTTGACTTGCGCCTTCTTGAGGTGACTGCGCACGGTCTCCTCGCCAATGCCGAGCCGCTTGGCGATGTCATTGCTTGCCATCCCCAGCGACACCAACCGCAAGACCGCGAGTTCACGAGGGGTAATGTGGGTCTGATTCCCAAACCGTCCTCGGTCGTCGCCCGTCACTTGGTCAAGCCGCGACGCCGCAAACCCCGCGGCCGCGATCAGAAGTATCCGCAGGGGATGTGTCAGCAAATTGCAGAGGACTTGGCGGGACCAGTAGGCGACGAGCCAGCGTTGGCCGACACAGCAGGTGAGCGCGTCGCGGATGCCGTATTTGAGAGCGAGGTCATAAGGCCAGCGATCGATGCCGATGGGCTCCAGCGCCTGCATCGTTTCCGTCCATGTGTACGCCACAAGGCTGGTCTTCGCCATCATGATGCCGGGATCGTATCCCCGCGCCGCCTTGGCGGCATATTCGTTCCACCAGTCAATCGGGGCAGACCGATGCAGAAAGACATCCTTCCCGAGTTCGATCGAGCGCCAATCCGTTGTCCGCTTCGGCATGCGCCCCGCCCCGAGCACATTCACCGGGAGGAGCCTTGAAGCGAACTCGTCGAGACCATCGAGTATCGCATCGGCAGTTTTTGCCCGGCTTACGTGCGCGGTGAACGTGTTGAGGAGTGGCGTCGGCGGTGTGGCCGGCGGCCCTCTAAAGGGCAACACCACTGCGTTCTTCTGGGTATGTGCCATCGGCATCGTCCGCTCCGATTTCGAAGAAGCCGCGAGGCCGAGGTTGCAACGAGCTGGCGCGTTGCGATATCGGGACGAATCCTGACCCTTTAACCGTGGGCCTTACATCAGGTACATCGAAGAATCCGGCGGGCTGGCGCAATCGCCGATCCATAGATCGCCCTGGCCCGAAGATGCCAGACCGCAATCTCGCTGCGACTGCGCTGCTTGTCGATCCCACTCAGCGCTCGCTTGGCTGCACAATCGGCGCTCAGTCATTCGGAAACCGCCGGCGCCACGTCAAGCGTGTCAATCTGTGCACGAGGCAATCGTCGTCGCCAAACATGCGTCGACCTTCGGGAACGAAGCCGAGCCGCCGGTAGAACTTGTGGGCGCGGGTATTGCTGGCCAGAGGATCGATCACGATGGCGGTCACTGCCGGATCGGCGAAGCATATCTGGAAGGCTCGCCGCATCATCGTCTCGCCGTAGCCTCTACCGAGGTCTTCTGCCGCTCCGATCCAGATGTCGATAGCCCGCAGGTTCGGCTCGATCTCCCCCCAGTAGCGCGTCGCCTCGGTGTGGGGGTCGATGATTTGCATGGCTCCGATCGGCCGGCCGCTGAGCTCTGCAACAAGATACTGGCAATCGGGGCCTACCAACGCCAGCTCGTCCGGCCAGCAGGTGTCGCCGAATGCTTTGGGCCGATCTGGATCGTCGCTGGTCGCCGCCATGACGTGCGGCGGCCGGTCCCACAGATCGAGCAGCGGCACGTCCACAAGCGACATCGGGCGCAACGTTATTCTTGGGTCGAGGTGCATAGTGCAGATCCAAAGCTTCCTGCCGGCATCAAGGCGCAACAGCACGTTCGTCTGTGGCGCCAACCAGCTCCAGCCTGTGGCGTGATTGCAATGGGTTGGCGTGGGCCCGCGGGTGCGGCTGGCCGGCCGGCTTGCCGCACGCCGAAAATCTGCCATGGATTTGTATGCCTACCGATGTAGAGGTAGAGCAAACCGGCGTTGCCGGTGCGGCCTGGATTGGCATGGGCGACGGGGCAGTGGCGATGAGGGGGACACCGGGAATGCACATTCTTCTCCTAGCGGCGTTGGGCTTGTTGCTCACCACCACCGGCGCGTTCGCCAGGGAACTCAAGATATCCCATCAGTGGCCGGAGCGCACCGACGCCCGCGATCGTGCCGCACGCCTCTTCGCCAAAGAGGTGCAGTTGCGCGCCCCGGAGCTCACCTTCCGCATCTACCCCGAGCTGACGCTAAAGATCGAAGCGGCAAGGCAATTCGAGGCACTCCAATCGGGTGAGCTGGACATGAGCGTCTATGTGCCGCCGTACGCGGTCAAGAAGGTGCCCGAGTTCTCGCTCTCCGTCCTGCCGGGGCTCTACCCGAGTCTAGATGCCGTTCGCGGTCTCAGAGGCTCCAAGCTCCTGGGATACCTGCAGGAGGTGGCCCACAAGAACGGGGTTCACATCGTGAGCTGGTGGTGGGTGCCGGGAGGATTCGTCAACACCAAACGGGAGATTGCGGGGCCAGACACCGTGAGGGGGCTCAGGCTGCGCGGCGGCGACCCTCTCTTCGACCTCATGCTCAAGAAAGCGGGCGCCGTCCCCGTGGCCTTGACGTCCGACCGGCTGTACGCGGCCATGAAGTCGGGCGAGCTGGATGGCACGCTCACGTCCTACGAGACCTTCGTCTCAACCAAGATCTACGAGCACGCCAGATTCTTCACCGCGGGAAGCCCGGGAATCTGGATGTTCCTGAATACGCTCATGATCTCCAAGCCGGTGTGGGACGGCCTGTCAGCGACGCAGAGAGAGGCGATTGAGGCCGCAGCCGAAATCTCGGAGGACTACTTTGCGGCTGCACAGCGCGAGGCCGAGAAGAGATTCGTCGAAGTCTTCACGAGGGCCGGGGCACGGCCCCGCATGTTCACGAGGGAGGACTATCTCGCTTGGCTCGGCCTGGCGCAGGAGACGGCGTGGGCGGAATACCTCTCCATCAGCCCAGAGGCCAAGTCCATCCTCTACGACACGATCGCAACGATCCTGGCGAACGATCCTCAGTAGATGTAGGCCGTTGCAGCGTCGCGCCCAGTTGCCGCCGGCCAAGCGCACGACAGTGCGGCGCTTTTCGGGAAGGGAGGTGTCAGGTCCTCTGGTATTGCAGGCGGAAAGCACCACCCAGTCGGCATCGAGGTTGAGCTGCGCCACCTCCGAGGCCGTCAGCAGCCCGTCGTCTTTCTCAAGATTGGCCGGTTTGGCGCCGTCCTTGGGCGGGGTGAGGATCAGCGCCGGCTCGGCCTGCGCCTTCAGGATCGCCTCGCTCTCGCTGGCGAGCACGCCATGAGTGGCGAAGTGCAGCACGCGGTAGCGCGCCAGCACGCCGGCGCGCGACAGCGCCTTGAGATTGGCCTCCGTCGCGCGGGCGCCGAGCCACACTGTTTGCGTCTCGCGCCCGAGTGCGCCAAGAGCCTTGGCAACGCGGCATAGCTCGTCGGCCGTCTCGGGCAGCGGCGGCTGGGCGCGCAACGCGGCGAGATTGATGCCGCCGCGCAAGAGGCCACCGGGGCGCGGCACCTCTTTGCTTGCCGCCACGCGCTGGCGCAGGGTCTCAGGGTCGAGCGGGCAG
>DATBKR010000611.1:0-6455 GCA_036555805.1 Hyphomicrobiaceae bacterium
GGATCATTAACCGATCAGGTCCCCGACATGCCCCGGCAGCTGGGCAGGGTGGGAGAGAGAGATGGACGAAGTAGCCAGCAAGATCATCGAAATCCTCAAGAAGCACATGAAGGAGCCGCGCGACGACATCGGACCCAGCACTGCACTGACCGACCTGAAGATCGAATCCCTTGATCTGGCGATGATCGTGTTCGATATCGAGGACAGCTTCGGCATCGAGATTCCCTACAATGCCAACGAGGAGGCTGCCGATTTCAAGACCGTGGGCTCGGTGGTGGAGCGGGTGCGCAGTCTGATCGCGCAGACGGCCGCGACGCCGGCCAAGGCCTGAAGGCAAACCGCAACCCTTGCGCCGCACCGGGGCGCTCCAGCCGAAAGACTTTTGATGACGGGATCTGGCGGACCGCGGCGCGTGGTCGTTACGGGCCTCGGGGCCGTAACGCCCATCGGCAACAGCGTGCCCGAGTTCTGGGCCGCCCTGCGCCGCGCCCAGGTGGGCGTGGGTCCGTTGTCCCTGCCGGGAGACGATCATCACGATCTCAAGATCCAGATCGCGGCCCAGGTCAAGGACTTCGACGCCAAGGGCCGGCTGAAGGACTTCAAGCGCGACAAGGTCGTCCAGTACGCCGACCGATATTCCTGGTTTGCTGCGGCCGCAGCGGACGAAGCCGTAACCATGGCGCGGCTGGAGAGACCCTTCCGGGACCCCTATCGGGTCGCATGCATCATCGGCTCGGGAGGGGCCGGGCTGGTGGCGGTGGAGGACGCGTATCGCGATCTCTTCATCAAGAAGAAGAAAGCCACGAACCCGATGACGCTGATCCGGATCATCGGGTCGTCGGCGGCGGCGCACGTCGGCATTGAGTTCGGGGTCAAAGGCCCGGTCTTCGCCACCTGCAGCGCCTGCTCCACGGCGGCGCACGCTATCGGCGTCGGCCGCGACTACATCCGGCACGGCCTCGCAGACGTGGCCATCGCCGGGGCGGCGGAGGCCGTCATCACCTACGGCACGATGCGGGCGTGGCAGGCCATGCACGTGCTGTCGCCGCAGGGCATTTTCCCGTTCGCCAGGAAGCGCAATGGCACCGTACTGGGTGAGGGCGCCGGCATCCTGGTGCTGGAGTCCCTTTCGCACGCCAAGGCCCGCGGCGCCACCATCCTGGCCGAGCTTGTCGGCTTCGGCATGACCGCCGACAGCAAGGACATGGTCAACCCCGACATCGAGGGGCCGACCGAGGCGATGCGCTTGGCCCTGGACGATGCCGAGTTGGCGCCGTCCGATATCGACTATCTCAATGCGCACGGCACGGCGACGGCGATCAACGATATTAACGAGACCGAAGCCATCAAGAAGGTGTTCAAAGACCACGCCAGGAAGCTTGCCGTCTCTTCCACCAAGTCGATGCACGGCCACCCGCTGGGCGCTGGCGGCGGCATCGAGGCGGTTGCCTGCATCAAGGCCGTGCGCGAGAGCTGGGTGCCACCGACGGCCGGCCTCGACGAGGCGGGCGATGGGTGCGACCTCGACTACGTGCCCAACGTCGGGCGCGAGCAGCGCGTCACCTACGCGATGTCGAACTCGTTTGCGTTCGGCGGGCTGAATGCGGTCCTGGTGTTCGGACCTCCGCCAGCCTGATCTGCCTGCCGGCTGAAGAAGTGTGCTGCGTTTGCCGCCGGGCGCGGTCTGCCATGGAGCCCCGCGATGGACAAACGCGCCGTACCTGTCTCGTGCTACATTCGCACGCTGAATGAGGAGCGCAAGATCGGCGCAGTGATCGCGTCGGTGCGCGACCTCGTCGAGGAGGTGGTGATCGTGGACAGCGGCTCCACCGACGCCACCGTCGCCATCGCCGAAGCGATGGGCACGCGCATCGTCCGCCAGGTGTGGCTCGGGAACGGCCGGCAGAAGCGCGTCGGCGAGGACCACTGCCGCAACGATTTCCTGCTCGACCTCGACGCCGACGAGGTCGTCTCGCCCGAACTGGCCACGGAAATCCGTGCGCTGTTCGCCGACGGTCTGCCGCCGCACCCCGTCTACGAACTGCGGCTGGTGACGGTGCCGCCGGTCGGCGAGCCGTGGCACGATTTCGGGGTGCGGCGGCGGCACAAGCTCTACGACCGGCGCGTGGTGCGCCAGCCCGACCACAAGGCCTGGGACCAGTTCAAGGTGCCGGCGGGCGTGAAGGTGGGCCGGCTGTCGGGTGCCCTGCTCCACTATGCCTTCGGCGACCTGGCGCAGGTGGTGGCCAAGCTCAACCGCGCCAGCACGGTGCGCGCCACGGAGACCCGCCGGCGCTCGCGCGCCGAGGTGGGCCTGCGCGTGCTGTTCGCGCTGCCCGTCTACTTCCTGAAGCACTACCTGCAGCGCGGCCTGTTCCGCGCCGGCATCTATGGCGTGAGTCTCGCCGCCATCTCCGCCTTCGGGCGCTGGCTCCGGGACGCCAAGATGTACGAGCAGATCCTGGCCAGCGAGGCGAGAGCGGCTGCGGAGAGCCGTCGGGCGCCTGAGAAGGAAGCGACGGCACCGGTCCCGCAGGAGGCGCGGTAGGTTGGGTCAAGCGAAGCGCAGACCCAACAAACGCCGATATTGAGCCGTAACGCTCAAGCGTCGAGGTCAGTTGGGTCTTCGGCTGCGCCTCGACCCAACCTACGCGTCTAGCAGCGGTGATAGGCGCGGTACCACGCCACGAAGCGCGCGATGCCCTCCTCGATGGGCGTGCGCGGCGCGAAGCCGGTGACGCGCGCCAGGCGCTCCACGTCGGCATAGGTTGCCGGCACGTCGCCCGGCTGCATGGGCAGGTAGCGCTTGCCGGCCTCGCGGCCCAGCGCGGCCTCGATCACGCCGATGAAGCGCTTGAGCGCGATCGGGGTGTGGTTGCCGATATTGTAGATGGTGTGCGGCGCATTGGCGCCGTCGCTCCCGCTCCGTGAGTGCGCGGTGGGCGGAAGGTCTATCAGCCGCACCAGCGCCTCCGCCACGTCGTCGATATAGGTGAAATCGCGTTGCATCTCGCCGTGGTTGAACACGTCGATGGTGCGCCCCTCCAGGATGGCCCTGGTGAAGGAGTAGTAGGCCATGTCGGGGCGGCCCCAGGGGCCGTACACCGTGAAGAATCGCACGCCCGAGCAGGGGATGCCGTAGAGGTGGGCGTAGCTCTGCGCCATCAGCTCGTTGGCGCGCTTGGTGGCGGCGTAGAGCGACACCGGGGCCAGGACGGGATCGTCCTCGTGATAGGGCACCTTCCTGTTGGCGCCGTAGACCGAGCTGGAGGAGGCATAGACGAGATGGCGCACCGGGTGCGCGCGGCAGGCCTCCAGCACGGCGAGGAAGCCATCGACATTGGCGCTGGCGTAGGCGCGCGGATTGACCAGCGAGTAGCGCACCCCCGCCTGCGCCGCCAGGTGCACCACGGCGTCGGGGCGGAACGCGGCGAACAGCGCGTTGAGCGCGTCGTAGTCGGTGAGGTCCAGCCGGGAGAATGCAAAGCGGGGGCGCGATCCGATCTCGGCCAGCCGCGCCTGCTTGAGGCCAGGGTCGTAATAAGCATTGAGGTTGTCGAGCCCGTGCACCGCCGCCCCCGCCGCCAGCAGCCGCGAGGCGAGGTGGAAGCCGATGAACCCCGCGGCGCCGGTGACCAGCACCCGCTCCGCCTCCAACGGGGTCAGACCCTGCGCCCCGGCGAAGGCCGGGGCTGATCCCATGGCAACCACCGTCATGGTGCACCTTTTAGCAAGGTTATGCGGCCATCTGTCGGGAAGCTGTTGCCGGTTTGATCGGCACGGTCAAGATGGTGGGCCCGGCAGGATTCGAACCTGCAACCAGACGGTTATGAGCCGCCGGCTCTAACCATTGAGCTACGGGCCCTCCCAGCGGGTGGCCTGTCCTACACCAGTTCGGCGCGCCTTGGAACGGTGTCAGCCCCAGACCCGCAGGGTCTGACACCTACGCGGGACGGCGCACCAGGAAGGCTTCGCCGTGCTCCAGGAAGGCGCCGATGAGGCGGGCGACGCGGTCGGACTGGTCCCACTCCGGCACGTGCGCGGCGCCCCAGATGTAACTCAAGTGCGCGTGCGGGATGCCGGCGGTGAGACGGCGCGCGCAGTCGATGGGCACGACCTCGTCGGCGGTGCCGAACACGATGAGAGTGCGCGCCTTGATGCCGGGCAGCGCCGCCTGCAGGTCCTTGTCGAGGCTGATACCGCCGAAGTAGCGGTCGCGCTGGCGCTGGTTCTCGGCCAGCACCTCGGGCATGCGCGTTTCCTTGGGCGCCCGCTCGGGCACGGCGTGGAGCTTCTTGAGCCGCGCGTCCGGGTCGGCGGGGAGACCGCCGGTGCCCTCGGTGCGCAGCCCCGCCGGCGCCTGCAGCACCAGCTGCCCGACCAGATCGGGGTGGCGCACTGCCAGCCACAGTGCCTGCCAGCCGCCAAAAGACTCGGCCACCACATCGCAGGGACCGCCGACGACGGTGCGCGCGAACCGGGCCGCCAGATCGGCCAGATCCACCATCGACCGCGCGGTAGGATGCTCCGGCGTCGCATTGAAGCCCGGTGTGGTCGGCATGTAGAAGGCGTGCCGCCGTGCCAGCATCTGGATGGTCGGCGACACGCGTGGACCGCCGGCGCTGTGCAGATGCAGGATCGGCCGCCCCTCGCCGCCCTTCAGGTAGGTCACCGGCCCGCTCTCCAGGGCGACGGTGTGCTCGGTGAAGGCGATGTCCGTCATGGGATTCACAGCCCCCTCGCTTCAGGCAGGACCTTGTCGCGGAACAGCTCCATGCTGCGGCGGACGAGGGGGTCGGGCACGTTGCCGATCTTCATGTTGAGGATGAAGTGGCCGTTGCCCAGTTCGTCGCGGACGCGGCGCATCTGCTTGAGCACGGTCTCCGGGCTGCCGCACAGCACGGAGCCGGCCTCGATCATGTCGCCGATGGTGCGCTCCTTCAGCATCGACAGGCGGTTGACGAAGCCCTCGCCGTGTGCCCCGTGCGACTCGCCGAAGAAGCGTGATTTCTGAATGACGAGGCGCTGCGCGTCGCGGATCGGGTGCATCAGGATGCGGTGGAAGTATCGCTGGCCCTCCCCCAGGGAGTGGCGCGCCTCCTCGTCCGTCTCGGCGATCAGGCTGTTGTAGCCCAGCACGATATGGTCGGGCGTCGGTTCCAGGCCATGCGCGCGGGCCGACGCGCGGTAGGCGTCGATGCAGCGCCGCGCCACCTTGAGGTCGGCGATCAGCGTCATGGCCATCATCGCCCGCTGCGTGCCGGCGAACTCGGCCGACTCCTCGTTGCTGGCCGACATCAGGATGGGCGGATGCGGGCGCTGCAGGGGCCGCGGCCAGATCGAAACCGATGGATACTGATAGAACTCGCCCTCCCAGCCGAACGGCTCGGGCTCCGTCCAGGCCTTCACGATCAGCGCCGCTGCCTCGCGCAGGCGCGCGCGCGATTCGTCGGGCACGACATTGTAGGCGATGTACTCGTGCGGCACGCCGCGGATCATGCCGGCGACCAAGCGCCCGCCGGAGAGCACGTCGAGCATGGCGTACTCCTCCGCCACCCGGATCGGGTTCAGCAGCGGGATGAGGTTGCCCAGCATGGCCAGCCGGATGGTCTTGGTGCGCTGGGCCAGGATGGCGCCGATCAGGTTGCAGTTGGCCATCAGGCCGTAGGGGCTGAAATGGTGCTCGTTGCAGCCGACCCAGTCGAAGCCGCACTCCTCGGCGAAGGCCATCGTGTCGATATAGCCGTCGTAAAGCTGCTTGCCGCGTTCCGGGTCGAAGCCGCTGTTGTTGACGGGCCACTGCGCCGGGGCCTCGGTCAGCTCGGTCCACGGCATCAGGTGGAAGAAGGAGAACTTCATAAGGCGTCTCGCTGGTTGTCGCTCGTGGCCGTGGCGTCGTGGCGCCAGCGCACTTTCTGGTCCACGCCAGCGGGTGTCAACGCGGCAATGCCAGGCCGGACCGTTCGGCGCCAGGCCGCGGCCCACGGCGGGAGCACGTTCGCGGACGGGGCTGACTGCGGCGTGGAGTGGGGCTGTGCCCACCTGCTCCACGGTGCAAGTCGGCCACGCTCCGGCCGGCGATGGACGCTTCGTCGCTCGTCGATTACCGTCGGGGGAGCGGCGGGCACCGCGCGCAACTCGACAGTCCTGCGTACGAGAGCAGGAGGGCCCGCCGGGGGAGGAAACGGCATGCTCAGGATCAAGAGCCCGCAGGATGTCGGCGCGGCGCTCGTCTTCATCGTCATCGGCCTGGCCGGCGCCTACTTCGGACGCGACCTCGCCTTCGGCAGCGCCGGCAGCATGGGGCCCGGCTACTTCCCCATTATTCTCAGCTGGATTATCGTCGCCATCGGCGTCATCGTCGGGGCGAGGGCCCTGGCCATCGAAGGGCCGCCCATCGAGCCCGTGCAGCTGCGCCCGATCGCCGTCATTGTCGCCGCCATCCTGATCTTCGG
>DATBKR010000612.1:0-7017 GCA_036555805.1 Hyphomicrobiaceae bacterium
GCCAGGATCACCGCCACGACGGCGAATATCACGACGACGACGAACAGCCAGCCCAGCACCGGCTCAACGACACGCCTTACCCGCGACGGCATCGCGCGCACCTCTCGCGGCACAATCTTTCAGGCATCGGACACGAGCCGCTCTCTACGCCTACGCCAATGGTTCGATGAACTCCTTGTGATGTCATTTTACAATTTGGGAAGGCGGAGGCACGGCTGCAAGACAGGTCCCAAGTCTACTGAATCATTTCCCAAATTGCGCGGGGAAGTTGACTGAAATGCGTCGCCGGCCCGCTGTCTCGCCCCATCGGGCGGGCTGGCGGCGCGCAACCGTGTGCCCGCCGACACCGCAGAAGGCGAAGGCAACTGCCGCCGCTACCGCGACGAGTGCGGCGGATACTGAGACAGCCCCGCTCCACGCGTGGCCGCATCAGCGCGGCGGTCCCTCGGCGTCGCGCTGCCGCGTCATGCGGAAGGCGTTGCGCAGGGCGTGGTGGTAGACGGCAGCCACATCGTCGGCGGCCATGCCGCGACGCCGCTGTGCCAAATAGTAGCTCGCGGCCTTGCCGATTGCGTAGGTGGCCGCAAAGCTGGCTGCCGCGGCCGTTGCGGCGCCCACGGTCTGGCCGTACACAGGTACCAGCTTCGCCAGCTGCCGGATGCCGAACGTCGAGGCCGTGCGCAGCAGCGTGCCGGTGCCGAGGGCGGCCAGGAACTCGGCATAGCTGCGCCGGTCCCAGTCGATGTCGTAGAGCTTGGCGAGCTGGTGCAGCATCGCCGCCTGCAGCGCCGGCACGGTGACAACGCCGGCGACGGGCAGCGCGTCGCTCGCGCCGGCTGCCGCGGCAAACCCCAGAATGTGCGCATTGGCCGAGCCGGCGCGGGCTTCGCCATCCGCGGCACCCGGCAACTCCCGAACCGCCAGGCGCACCGCCGCGGGCGCCACCGCGACCAGGGCCGCGATCAGGGCTTCGCGGCCGTAGTCGGCCGGATCGAGACCGTCTCCCGGCTGGGTGAGGTCGATAGGAACGAAGCGCATCGGCCCTCTGCCAGGCAGCGCCGCGAACAGCGAGCGCTGGTGCAGGAGCGCCCGCCCCAATGGCTCCGGCGCGGCCCCGTCGGCATCGTCGCCGGTGAACGGATAGGGCTGAACGTGGCGATGCCGCGGCGCATAGCCTTCGTGCAGCGTCGTCTGGGCCACGACCACCGGCCAGTCCGGGTGACGCTGGCGCGCCGCGCGCACAGTATACACCACCGCGCCCTGCTCGGCGTCCATGGCCTTCACCACCGCCAGTATCAGGTGGGCCCGATCCTCGCTGTAAGCGATGTCGGCCGCAGGGTCGTAGGCGGCCTCGCCGAGGCCGCGCGTGTCGAGGAACCGGATGATCGGCGCCTCCTGCGGGAAGTCGAAGATGCGCGCGGTCTTGGTGCAGGCATGAAAGCCCGCCCCGATCTCGGCGTCGCCGGCGCCGGTGAGGGTGCGGATGATGGACGTCTTCCCGCTCTGCACCTTGCCGATCAGCCACACCACGGGAGCCAGCCGGCGCGCCTGCTCGGAGATGTCGGAGATGGGGTCGTGTGACTCCGCAGCATGGGTCATGGGCGGTCGCTTCCAGAGTTCACCGTTGCCCGTCTCAGCAAGCCTTTGAACGCTGACCGGCCAAGCTGGTTCGTCGCTTCGGGCACATCTGGGACATCGTGGAACAGGATGGCGAGGCGCAGCACATCGGGGTCCGCAGCGCCCCGACCGCGGCGGTCGAGCAGCGCGCCAATGTGATCGAGGGTGTGGTAGTGCCGGTGCGGCTCGCCGTAGGCCTGCACCAGGTCCTCCAGCACCGCCGCGGCGGGCGGCCCAGCGCAGTCCTGGCGCAGCGTGACGCCGTCCCAGCATCGTTCAACGAGGTCGCGTGCGCTCATGGCCGGTCCAGGGGTGCCTCGGGCGCAAGGCCGTGCTCTGCTCCGCCCTCTTCTACCATATTCCAGGCGGTTGAAATGGCCTCCGGCCCCGGCTAGAGTGCGCGCCATGCAAGAGCGCCTTGCCCTCGTGATTGCGCGAATTATGGCCCCGGCCGCCTAAGGGCGCCGGGCATCGGCCGTTTCCGTTTCGCGATCACGTTGCAGGGACTTGCTTCTCCATGACATCTCGTGTCGTTTCCGCCACGGGCGTCGCCGATGGGCGCGCCCAGCGAGGCACCGTTCGTGCCTGCTTCTTCATCTCTGCCCCGGCCGATCCCGGCCTGCTATCGCGCTTGATCGAGCCGGTGGCCAAGCTCGGCGCCGTGCCGGTGCGCGTGCACGCCTCGCGCGAATCGGGCGACGGAACCGAACTTGCCGTCGACCTGCGCCTGGCCGGGGTGGCGCCGCGCACGGCCGACCTCGTGGAGCGCGCGCTGCGGGCCGTGGTCGGCGTGCGCCAGGTGATGGCCGTGGTGGAGCCGGAAGCCGGCGATTGAGGCGCGCTGCCGCCTCGGATAGCCTTGAGCGAATGGCGAATGGCCGATCGCGAATGGTAAGGAGCTCCGTTCGCCGTTCGCACGAGGACGACCGATGACCAGCGCCGAGCAGTGGGCCGACAAGGAGGCGCCGAGCCTCGAGGACATCGAGGCCCTGGCGGCGGCAGCCTGGCGGCGGCTTCCGCGTCAGTTCCGGGCCCTGTGCGACAACGTCGTGATCACGGTCGAGGACTTCCCGACCGACGCGGTCGTGCGCGACATGAACCTGGAGAGCCCCTTCGACCTGCTGGGGCTTTTCCACGGCGTGAGCCTTATCCAGAAGAGCGTCATGGACCCGGTGAGCCTGCCCAATATGATATATCTCTACCGACGACCGATCCTGGACTACTGGGCGGAGCACCGCGAGACCCTCGACCACCTCGTCACGCACGTGCTGGTGCATGAAATCGGCCATCATTTCGGACTGTCGGACGACGACATGGAACGCATCGAGGCGACGGCGGACGAATGACAGTGACCGGAGCGCCCATCCTGCAGGCACAGCGGACCCTCCAGCCACACCCGGTGCGAACTTATCCAATCCCTAACGAATCGCTGCCAACTATCGGTTGCAAACCAGGCGCGCGCGGGCAAAGCTTGTCCGAGACAGATTGAGAGGGCGGACCATGGGGGCCATCCGACGGGGCAGCTCTTTGCGGTCCACAACGACGTACGCTGCCGTGGCGGCGCTCGGATTTCTGGGCGTAGCATGGCTGGCGGCGCCAGCGCAGGCGGGGCCCACGCCGGAGGAGTACCTCGCGCGTTCCGGCCCCGCCGCCAAGCTGGTCCCGCCGGGCGACCTCGAATTCGACGGGCGCAAGGTGATCTGCGGCCAGCGGCCGACCGTGCTCGACGAGAAGCTCGACGACTACGGTGCCGCGTATCCAGGCTTCCTCATCCTCAATCCCAAGCTGATGGCGCGGGTGTCGATGCCGGTGAAACTTTGGATTCACGCCCACGAGTGCGGCCATCAGTACCGCGGCCCCGACGAGGAGACGGCGGACTGCTTTGCCGTGCAGCGCGGTCGGCGGCAGGGCTGGCTCACGCCGGAGGGGCTCGAAGAGGTATGCCACTTCATCTCGCCCGCCAAGGGCGATGGCATGCACTTCTCAGGATCGCACCGCTGCGAAGCCATGCGGCGCTGCTACGCCGACCCCACAGTGAGATAGCCGCGACGCCGGTGCGCGCCAGCCCGCGCGGCCACCCCGCTCCGCTCAACCGCGCAGCCGCGTGCGGACGAGGCGCGGGAACTCCCCGCTCGCGGAGGCACTCGCCTCCGCGTCCTGCCCGACGCCGGACGACGTCTCACGCACGCCGGTCCTGTGGGCGCGGCCGTCGTCGGGGGACCACCAACGCCCGTCGCGGGCCTCCAGCGTCAGCGTCGGTGGAACGGCGCCTGGCGCGGACGGCGGCGCGATCGCCGGCGTGGCGCGGCTGGCGCTCCGGGGCGCCGGCGTCTGCGGGCTGCCCGTGCCGAGGAACCAGGCGTCGATCAGGTGCAGTTCGTCGGCCAAAAGGTTGAGCCCCTGGCCGCGGCAGCGCGCGACCACGAAGGTGCGGAACCGACCGGCGAAGAGACCGGCCGAGGCGCCCTGCTCGAACCAGGGATCGACCTCGCTCACCACTTCCAGCACGAAGCGGATGTCGTCGCGCCGCAGGTCTATGCCGCGCTCCATGGCCTGCCGGGCGATGCTGTTGAGCGTCTCGACGCCGCGCAGATCGTGGTCGTTGATCTCCTTCGCCATGATCTCGAACAGCGCGCGGTACTCCTGCGGCGCCAGCGGCGGCGCCTGGCAGGCCTCCTGGATGCGCGCGATCGACTGCTGGATCGGGCTCGGCGGCTCGAGGCGCTGCGGGGCGGGCACTGCAGGAGGCTGCACGACCGGCGCCTGCGCAAGGGCCCCACCGCGCAGCGCCGCCGGCTGCAGGCCTTCTCCCTGGCCGCCGTCGCCGCTCGGCACGGCCTCCGCCTTGGTGGGCACTGTCGCAGGCTCCGTTGCGGGCTGCGTGTCCGCCAGCGCCGCGGCAGGGCCAGGTGCCGCCTCGGCCGTGCCCGTCTCCGGCGCCTTGCGCCGCAGCCTGTCCTCCTGGTGCCGCTTGGGGTCGAAAGCCAGGTAGGGAGGATCGCCGGTGAGCTTGATGTCATCGGGCAGGCTGCGGCGCAACAGCTCGCTGAAGCTGCCGGCGCCGGCCCAGCCGGTGGCAATCGTGCGCTCGTGCCCGAGCGCCCGCAGCGCGCGGTCGGCCAGCGCCTCCAGCGGCACCGGCGACGCCGACGCCCGCACGCCGGCGATGACCTCGGCGAGGATCTCGCGCCGCACCTCCTCGATCCTGCCCTTGCCCGCCGCCGCGGCGGACCCCGCCTCCTCGTGCGCTGACGCCGGGGCCTCGCCGGCCAGGATCAGCTCGATGAGGGCGGCCTCCCGCACCTCGCCGTCGCAGATCGCCGTGTAGGGCGCGGCGGTGAAGTCGTTGGCGAACACCACTGTGCGGCGCGCGTGCGCCCTCAGCCGAATGAGGACCGGCGTGAAATCCGCGTCGCCCGAGAGGATGATGAACTCGTCGAAATAGGTGTCGTGCAGCAGCAGGTCGCGGATATCCATGACCATGCGGATGTCCGCTGAGTTCTTGAGCTGGGCGGTCAGGGGCGGGCAGTCGATCACCTCGAACCCGGCGCGCAGGAAATGGTGGCGCACGAACGGGAACGAGCTCATGTCTGTGGAGTTGTCGTGCGCGTTGCGCCGGGGCACCGGGTTGCCGTAGCAGCGGTTCATGACGATGCGCCGCGGCGCGCTGCCGAACGACGCGTTGGTGGGCGTGATCAGGCTGCCGGTCTCGATCTCGCGCAGCCAGCGCATGGATTCCTTGGCGAAGCGCTTGGCGGCCTCCTCGCTCTTGCGCTTCAGCGACATGTAGATGTTGTCGTAATCGACGAACACCGCGCTGAGGCACGGCCCGCCCGCATCCCGCTTCATTCGATACCCCTGACCCCTGCCGCCGAGCGACCTCTGGGCCTATGCAAAACCTGAGTCGCGCGGAGGCTGCAAGGCGCCGGCCGGTCCCCCCATGTATCTTCAACGTGAATGCCGCCGGCGCAGGGCGGATTGGCGCGGAGCGCCGCGCAATCCGTCGCTCGACGTGCAACGGCGGATTACGCTCCGCTTCGCTGCGCCAATCCGCCTATCCCGCCGACGCCGGATTGAACCCCGGAGGCGCCATCTCGAAGCCGGCGAACTCGAAGCCGGGCGCTACCGTGCAGCCCACCAGCGTCCACGCCCCGAGACTCTGCGCCTGCTGCCAGGCGTGCGCCGGCACCACGGCCTGCGGGCGCTCTCCGGAACCGAAATCGATGCCGAGCCGCGTCTCGCGGGGCCCGGCTGCATCCGCAACCGTCAGCAGCAGCGGCGCACCCGCGTACCAGTGCCACACCTCGGCGGCGTCCACCCGGTGCCAGCGCGAGACCTCGCCTGCCCGCAGCAGGAAATAGATCGCCGTCGAATGCGCCCGCCCCGACGCACCGCCCGCCGCACCGCGAAATGTCTCGCGGTAGTGCCCGCCCTCGCGATGAGGCTGCAACCCGAGCAGGCGGATGATCTCGGCTGCTTCCATCTTGCCCCGCGCAGCGCTGCCGCCTGTCCCCGATACCGCCCCGTTTCAGAACTTGTTCTTGCGCTCCCTGATCTCGGCGAAGATCTGCCACTCGGGCTTGCCTTCCATGCCGAGTCGCTTCTGGATCGCGGGCACGTGGGGGCGCAGGAAAGGGTTGGTCTCCAGCTCCAGGCCGATGGTGGTGGGCAGCGTGGCCCTGCCGGCGGCGCGCATCTGATCGACCTCCTTGGCGCGCTTCTGCAAAGCGGCGCTGTCTGGCTCGATGGCGAGGGCGAATTTGGCGTTGGCCTGGGTGTACTCGTGCCCGCAATAGACCGCGGTGTCCTTGGGCAGCGCCATCAGCTTCTTGAGCGAGTCCCACATCATCTGCGGCGTGCCTTCGATCACCCGGCCGCAGCCGATGGCGAACAGCGTGTCGCCGACGAACGCCACCTTGGCGGAGGGGATCACATAGGTGATGTGCCCGGCCGTATGCCCCGGCGTGTCCAGCACCTCGATCCGGTGGCCGCCGAACTGCACCGTGTCGCCTTCGCCCACCTTTTCGTCGATGCCCGGCACTTTGGCTGCCTCGTTGCGCGGGCCGACGATCCTGCAGCTGGTGGCGGCCTTCAGCTGGGCATTGCCGCCGGTGTGGTCGGCGTGATGGTGGGTGGTAAGAACGTGCGTGAGCTTCCAGCCCTTCTCCGCCAGGGCCGCCGTCACCTTGTCGGCCTCGGGCGCGTCGATGGAGGCCGTGACATTGGCCTCCGGGTCGTGGATCAGCACGCCGAAATTGTCCGACAGGCAGGGAAACTGGTAGATTTGGAGCGTGGCCATGGGCTTTACTCTCCTGCCTCTGCTTGGTTTCTTGCTATATCAGGCTACACCCTAGCAGCCCATTGCTTCAATTCAATCGGCCCGCAAGGTTGCGCTTAATC
>DATBKR010000613.1:0-10213 GCA_036555805.1 Hyphomicrobiaceae bacterium
GCCGGCCACGCCTCCGCCTGCGCCGGCGTCGGCGCAGCGAACGTCTGCCGGAACCAGCGGGCGACCGCCGGATGGAAGGGCGTTGGACGGCTCATGGCTTCGATCGCGCCGGCCCCGCCGGCGACAAACAGGGAACGGAGCCCACAATATGGGATCATGGGCCAGTCTTGCAATGACCGAGCGCCTCGTAACTTGTAGGTTGGATCGAGCGCAGCGAGACCCAACACGTGTTGGGTCGGCCGCCGGGTTTCGCCGGCGTTCGACCCAACCTACTCCCGCGCCGAGTAGATCACGCGGAGGCCGGCCTGCAGCGGCTGCGTTTGCAGCTCGGCGGCGAGGGCGGACATCACCTCGGCCACGGCGAATTTGCCGTGGGCGATAGCGAGGGCCGGCATCAGCCGGCTCAGGGGCAGGGCACCCGCGAGGGTTACCACGCGATCCGCGCCGAACGGCGCGCGCACCTGCACCTCCAGCGGCTCGATCGGCACTCCCCTGATCTTGCGGGCGCCCCTAGCGCAGTCGGGACCCTCGCAGCGGTCGCGGAAGACCGCCGGCTCGATCAGCTCGACCTTGCCGTTGCCCGTGAGATTGAAGACGGCGAAGTAGGCGCCGTCCCTGACGCCGCCCACGTCGATGTAGAGGATGGTGCCGGCCCTGCGGGTGGCGCCCGAAGCGGCGCTGGGTGGCGCATCGGGCGGTTCGTCGCGCAGGCGGACGCGCACGGTGAGGGCGCCCTCTGCCGAAAGGCGGATCAGGCGTTCCAGCGCGCGCCGGCGGTCGATGGCAGACTGCAGCCCGCCCTCGTCCACGTCCTCGGCGATGCGGTGCCCTTGATCGTTCAGGACCAGCCGCCGGCGCGCGTCCCAGATCAGCGCCGCGGGCTCCGAGTCGCCGACGAGCTCCGCCTCGCTGAGAGATGAGGCCACACGCGTCCGCTCGGCGGCGGTCATTCCAGCAATGCGCAGGCGCACGGGGCCCGCCCCGGCCTCGCCGGGCACGAGAACGGGCGTGCCGGGCTTCCAGACCAATTCCACGCGCCGGAGCATCTGGCGGATCTGCTCGACCGTGAATGCCCCCCTGTCCACGATCCTGAGCTTGTCGATGTCGCGCTTGCCGCGGCCCTCGGTGGTGATGCGGTCGGCGGGGTAGCCGCCGGCGACAAGCAACCTCTTGACCGCGGCGGCGCGCAGCGCCGACAGCCTGTCGTTATATTCATCCGATCCCACAGGATCGGTGTGGCCGACGAGGTGGAGGGGCGGCATGCCTTCGTCCTTGAGCAGCCGGAGCAGGTTCTCGGCCTGCGCCTGCCCGGCTTCGGTGAGCTGGTCCCTGTCGTAGATGAACTGCAGCGGTACCGGCGTGCGCTCCACGTCGATCTGGCGCGCTGTGCGGGTGAGAAGCCCGCGCCGCGGAACGGGTGTGGGCGACAACGTCTCGTACTGATACGCGAGCCGCACCAGCCGCTCGATCTCGGCCGCCGGGGGGCGCGCGGCTGGCGGCGCCAGGTCAATGGCGCGCACCGCCGCGTCGTAGGCGAGGCTGACCGCGGCATGGTCCGGCGCGCCGGCCAAGGGCAGCTGCCGCCTGGCGTCGCCGATGCCTGCGTAGATGTCCCAGACATTCCAGGCGTTGCCGTAGCCGAGGGCGGCCTCCAGGACCGCAAGCTGCCGGGCCGGAGGGGCGCTCTCCCGCTTCAGCCTGACGGCCTCCTCGTGATAGAGGCCGAGCATGGCCTCCTTGGCGCTGACACGATATCGGCTGCAGCCCGGCACCGCCGCCAGCCGCTTCTCCACTGCGGCTGCCGCCGGCAAGTTGCTGGCCTTGGCCGCAGCCTCGAAAGCGGACCAGCGGGTGGCGCATTCCTCCGAGGGCGCTTGTGCTGCGGCGCGCACGAGGGGAACGACGGTCAGCCCGCTGGCGACGACGGCCGCCAGGGCCATGCGCGGGGATATTCGGGACGGGGGCATCGGGCTCCTTCCGTGCCGAGATAGCGCCATCAGAGCCGTGGCGGCCGCTGGCCGGGCTCCAGGGCGGGGTCATCGCCCGGGTCCGCGATATACCCGGCGAACAGCATGGCCTGCGTTGGCTCGTGCACGATGGCGAAGGCGAACGGGCGGTCGGCCGAGAACAGGGGCGTGATGAACAGCGAGCGGGCGGGACCGATGGCGGTGACGGCCGCCGCCGTGGCGCCCTGCTCGCCCACCTCCAGCACAGCGCGGTGCGTCACCTGCAGAGGGCCGCTTCTGGCCTTGTTGATGGCGCCGTAGTCGCCGGGCCCGGTGAACGCCGGCGCGAGGCCCAGGCTCGAGAGCGCGTCGGCCAGGTCGAAGCTGCTCTCGGCCCGGAAGCGCGGCAGGCGCACGCGCACCGCGGCGGTGCGCCGCTTCTCGTGCGCCTGGGCCATGATATTGCCGAGGGGCCGGCGTCTGAGCGCCTCGGCCACCGCCGCAGCCCCTTCGGCGTGGCGGGGCGCGATGACCAGCATGGCGATCTCCCCGCCGTCGTAGGGGAGCCAGACCGCCTGCAGCGACCCCAGTTCGGCGAAGTCCACGTGCATGGTGGCGTCCATCATCGCCGCATCGCGCGTGGAGCCGTCGACGCGGGTGAAGGGCGCCATGGTCGTGCGCGCGGCCTCGAAGGCGGTGACCCAGGCACCGTTGAAATAGACGACGTTGGCGAGGACGAAGCGGGCGTCGGGGTCGAGTTCGTCCAGGATGCGCGGAACGAGGCCGCTGGTGGCCTCCCTGCTCCAGGCGTTGATGCGGCCGAGCGCGCTTGGGCTTTTGAAGTCGAGCGGCTCGACCGGGGCCGCGAAGATCTCCCGCGCGCGTGTCACGAATCGGGGCGAGGAGGAGGCCGACGGCGGGACGAAGACGGCGCTCGCCAGCGCCAGCTTCAGGCGCTCCCGGTTGGCGCCGAGCACCTGCTGCCCGAGGGCGATGAGCCCGGCATCCTGCCGGCCGGACGCGATGCCCTCGGGCAGCAGCCGCGCGTGCAGGCTCCTCTCCGCCGCGCCCAGGGCGCCGAGGCCCAGCAGGTGCAGCGCGGAGCCGAGGCCATAGGGCGAGAGCACGATCGTGCCGTCGCCGCGCTTGCCCATCAGGCGGCCGAGCGTCTCGGCGCCGAGGCGGTTCATGGCCTCCGCGTACGCGCGCGCGGCGCCGGCCGGGGGCGCCTCGGCCGCCGCCGGTGCGGCAACGCCGGTCATGACGACCGCCGCAAGGAGCATCGAGGCCCAGAGCCCCGCTGCCGGAGCGGCCTTCGCGAAGAAATGCGCGCGCATGAGAGGCCTCTCAGTTGGCGATCGGGTCGTCATTCCACCACCTCGAACTGGCGCGTGCCGACCGCGCGGGGCGCGCGCGGGTCGATCTCGACCCGGCGCGTGCGCACGGCGATGCCGGCCAGCACGTCCTCGAAATTGTCGATGGCGCGCATGCTGTCGTACTGGCGGGTCGTCTCGACAAGACCGGCCCCGTGCGGCACGACGATGGCGATGATCTCGTTGCGTCCCACCGGGCCGGCAATGCGGAAGTTGAAGCCATCCGCGTCGCCGGGAATGCGCACCACCTGGCCGGCGTGCACGCTCGTCGGCGTCTGGCCGACCTGCCGGCCGCTGTACTTGTTGGGAAAGATCTGCCGGGTCTCGCCGGTGGCGTCGCGGTTGAACACGGCGAGGTCGCCGGTGGCGCCGCTGGTGACGAGTACGGTGATGCACGAGCCGATCTTGATGCGGTTGAAGGCGCCGGCGGCTGAGGCGTCGGGCGGCGGGGCGATGGCGGCCACGCCCTGGCAGGGATGGACCTGGAGGTCGGCTGTGACCTGGCCGAAGGGCGCGGCCGGCCCGCCCGGCGTGGCCCCGGATATCGCGGCCAGCGCCGGCGGCGTCTCGCCGAGCGCGACCCACTGGGCGTGCGGCACGCGCTGGCGGATCCACGCCTCGAAATGGCCCACGGCGGTGTAGGCGCCATAGGTGCCGGGGAGCGCGCAACCGTCCCCCCAGCTCACAACCCCCGCCTGCAGCGGCTGTCCGGCGGGGCCCTGGACGAATATGGGCCCGCCACTGTCGCCGTTGCAGGCATCGGCGCCGCCCCTCGCGTCTCCGGCGCAGAACAGGGTCTCGGTCGAGACGTTGTCCGGGAAGGCCACGAACGCGTCGCAGGCCGCGCGGTCGGCGACGGGCAGGTCAGCGCGCAGCAGCACCTTGGAAAGGGAGGAGAGGTCCGCCTTCTCGTCCGGCCGGCGCGGCCTGGTGAGCCCCCAGCCGACCACGGTGGCGATGGTGCCGGCGACGAGCGACTGGCCGGCATTGGCGAGGAGCATCTGGCGCGGCGCCGTCGTCGCAGTCTCCAGCTCCAGGAGCGCTATGTCGTTGACGAGGCCGGGCGAGTTCTTGCCGGGCCGCGGCAGGACCGCGAACCGGGGATGGGCGATCACCGACTTGATGCGGCGCGGCTCGCCCTGGCGCGGCACGCTGCTCTTGGTGAAGGCGGTGACGGCGCGCAGCGAGCGCACGCCGCCGCGGAAGCGGTCGAACACGCAGTGGGCGGCGGTCAGCACCCAGTGCGAGTCGATCACCGTACCAGCACACAGGGCGTCGGACGTTGCCCCTTCCTTGAGGATGCTGAGGCTCACGGCCGAGGGCCATTGGCCGCTGTCCGCCCTGATCCCGTGCACGACGCGCGCGCGCGGCGCGTCCTCGGCGTAGTCCGGCACGAGGGCGTTCAGGCGCAGCGGTCTGTCATGGAACGCCCCGTCCGGTTCGCGCGGCGGCTCCGCCCAGTCCGTGCGCGTGGGATTGAGGCTCGAGTCGAGCTGTATCTGGTAGAGCAGCGCCTCCCCGCCTGCGGTGCCGAGACGTGCGCCGGGGCCCGGGCCAGGGGCCAGGCCCTGGGCGTAGGCCGGCGCACCGGCCTCCCCGGCCAATCCCAGCACAAGGATCGAGATCAGAGCGCCCGGACAGGGCCGCCTCGCTGGCATGACGGTCCCTCGCTCACCCGTCCCGTCTCGGCCCGGTTCCGCATCGCGAAGATCGAGCGGCCCAGACTAGCCTAGTCCGTCTCCCACTGCTCGGCCCAGTGGTCAGAGGGCCGCTGTGCGCCCCCTGTGGCCCAGCCCCACGACGGCGCCGCGGCGGCGCGCTCGATCACCTGCACCGAGGCGCGCGCGTAGCCCCACTGGCGGTGTGGCAGGTCGACGAACTTCGCCGTCAGCGCCCGCTTGAAGGCTTCGTGGCTGTAGTCGAGCAGGCGCGGCGTGCGCGTTACCTCGTAGCCGACGAAGCCGTCGATCCGGTCCCTGGTCACGATCAGCATCAGGTCCTCCCGGCCCGCCGGAGCGGCGGCTTCGACGCCCTGGCCGCCGACGGGGAACCTGAGCCGCTGACCGGCCGCGATCGGCACGTTCTCCATCCACACCTGTACGCGCCCCGAGGCGCTGAGGACGTAGATGTGCCCGAACCCGTCGATGCTGGAGGAGACCTCGAAGCTGACGGGCGCCCCCACCGGCACGACCGGCGCGCTCGGGTGCAGCGTCACGAGCGGGCGCCGGACCGCTCCGCCGCCCGGCTTGGACGGCGCGGGCCTCAGATCGCGCATGTCGGCCATGTGCAGGGAGGTGCTGTCGAGGTCGGCCGCGTTGGCCGGCCCGGGCAGAGCGTTGGCGGCGAGCGCGCCGGCCACGGCAAGGGTGAGGGCGAGACGTTGAGGGATCGGCATGGGTCGCTCCTGTTCAGTCGAAGAGAGCCGATCGCTTGAAAGTGACCACTGTCGAAGGCCTCGCGAGCGGCCGTGTCCCAAGATGCCGATGCGCGACGGCCCGCGGAATTGTTCCAGCGGCTTGCCGGCCTCCCGGCGCCTGGAAGGTCTCCAAAGCGATGGCAGGCCGCAGACCCGGACAGCGGGCGCACAGGCGCCATCTCTACCGTTTGGTCCCTCCTCCCGCGGCTTCCTTGAGGATCTGCAACAGGTCGAACGAGCCCTCGGTGGAGGCGCGGCCGGGGTCCGGCGGCAGCTCCGGGCACGCCTGCGGCTTGCGGGTGCCGCGGCGCAGGTCGTTCCAGGCGTCGAGAGCGCAGCGCAGGTGCCAGGGGTGCTCCCTGGCCGCCGCCATGAGGCGCGGATCGCGATCGATGAGGGCTGTTTCCTCGGCGGTGAACGACGGGGGATTGGGCACCCCCTTCACGTCGGCCAGGACGGCCGTGGCCGTCAGCCCTGCGGCGACCAGCAGGCCGGTGAAATGGCGCGCTCCCATCGCTATCCCCTCCTCCAGTTGGCGTTCTCGATCAGCGAGCGCCGGCAATGCGCTGCCGCGCCGCGCGCACGCAGCCGCCGAGCGTCTCCTCCAGCACGCCGGTCGAGACGATGATGATCGTGCCGTAGCTGGTGCGCTCGCGCACCAGGAGGCCGGCGTCGGCGCAGGCGACGACCACCTTGCGGCAGGTCTCGGCCGACATCACGACGGTCAGCAGGCGCGCGAGGTTCGACTGGTCGAAGGCGCCGGGCCGCTCGCGCCAGTTCTGGATCAGGCGGGGCAGGGTGTCGGCGGTGAAGATGGCGCCGAGCAGGCGTTCCTCCTTGAGGCCCAGCCGGCTCATCTTGGCCGGATCCCTGGTGAGGTCGGCGATGTAGCCGTTGTGGGCGTCGGCGAGCGCGTGGATGTGGTCTTCCGTGGCGATGCCGCGCGCCTTGAGCACGTAGTAGAATTCGGCGAGCTGGTAGGTGGCTTCGAGGCGCAGGGTGGCCAGCACGTCCTCATCCTGGGACCGGCTGGCGGCCGCCAGGCGCTCGGCGAAGATCATGCGGTACCAGCGGAAGATCTCGATCATGTCGAGGTCAGCCATGAGCTGAGCCTTGTCGGCGAACACGTAGTCAGACATGCCAGCTGCCTCCCCCCGCGGCCAGATGGGACCCCTCCAATCCGCTGGGAGGGCCTCAACGGAATTGGAGGCTTACATCACCTTCGCCATGGCGACGGCGGTGTCGGCCATCCGGTTGGAGAACCCCCACTCATTGTCGTACCACGCGAGCACGCGCACCAGCCGGCCGTCCACGATCTGCGTCTGCGTCAGGTCGAAGGTGGCCGACATGGGGTTGTGGTTGAAGTCGCTGGAGACCAGCGGCTCGCTCGTCACGCCGAGGATGCCCTTGAGCTCCTGGGAGGCGGCGTGCTCCATCGCCTTGTTGATCTCCTCCACGCTGGTCTCGCGTGCCGGCAGCACCTTGAGGTCCACCACCGACACGTTTGGCACGGGCACGCGGATGGCGGTGCCGTCCAGCCTGCCTTGCAGCTCGGGCAGCACCAGGCCCACGGCCGCCGCGGCGCCGGTCGAGGTGGGGATGATGTTGATGGCGGCGGCGCGGGCGCGGCGGATGTCCTTGTGCGCCTGGTCGAGGACGTTCTGGTCGTTGGTGTAGGCGTGGATGGTGGTCATGTAGCCCGATTTGATGCCGACGAGGTCGTTGAGGACCTTGGCCACCGGCGCCAGGCAGTTGGTGGTGCAGGAGGCGTTGGAGACCACCTTGTGGTCGGCGGTCAGCTTGCCGTGGTTGACGCCGTAGACCACCGTGAGGTCGGCGCCTTTCGACGGGGCCGAGACCAGCACGCGCCTGGCGCCGGCTTCGAGGTGCTGGGCCGCCTTCTCGCGGTCGGTGAAGATGCCCGTGCACTCCATCACGATGTCGATGCCCAGCTCCTTCCAGGGCAGCTTCCTGGGATCGCGCTCGGCCAGCACCTTGATAGGGCCGGTGCCGACATCGATGGTGTCGGCCTCGACCTTGACGGGGCCGGGAAACGGGCCGTGCACCGAATCGTGCTTGAAGAGGAGCGCGTTGTCCTTGGCCGAGACCAGGTCGTTGATGGCCACCACCTCGACGTCGCGGCGCCCGGCCTCGACGATGGCGCGCAGCACGTTGCGACCGATGCGGCCGAAGCCGGAGATTGCGATGCGGGTGGCCATGGGCGCCTCCAGGACAAGTGTGTGCGGTTGGGCAATAGCGCGGGTTTTGGCCCTCTAGTTCGGAGTTCCGCGCGTCCCTGTCAATGCGGCGCACGACACCGATGCTGACGCAATGAAAGCGCCGCGGGCGCGTGCGGCTCGCGGGCTGGGCCGCCAGGCGGCCTCCGTAGCAACGCGCCAAGCCGCCGCGGGTTGCGGCGCCCGCCGGGTTGTTGACGCTGCACGCGCCCGCTCCTATCGTTCGAGCAACGAGAGGGAAGCGTCGCGCGGGCTTTTCGTGCGGTTCGCGGCGACCTGAGATCGAGCGGATCCCAAGCAATGGCCCAGCGGCGCGTTGGCAAGGCCAACCCGAGACGCGCTGCGCCGTCGGCGGGTGGCCGGCGCGGCAAGGCGAAGGCGGGAGCACCCGGGGCGAGCCTCCCCACATCTGACGCAATGCTCGCCGAGCGGCTCGCCGCGCTGGAGCGCGAGCGCGATGCGCTGCGCGCGGCGCTGGAGCGGGAGCGCGCACGCCGGCAGGCGCTGGAGGAGGTGCACGCGGCGACGCGCGACCGCATCGCCTGGGCGCTCGATTCGCTGCAGGCGATCCTGGACGCGAGGACCTGACATGTCCGTCCCTCCACTGCGTGCCTGGATGTGTGGGCCGCGCGAGGCGGGTGGATTGATTTTTTGCCGGCACGGCTTAATGTCTGAGCCAGGCAGAGCTGCCGGGTGCGTCGTGGGCATGCAACCCCGGGGCCTATAAGATCCGCATGGGAGCCGTCCCTGACCGAGGCCGTGGCCTCGGACACATGGCACCCACCTACGTTTCGTAGGGACCACGCGGGTTTGACCGCCCGCACGGCTCATGCGGCTCTGCCAATTTCTCGACCTGCGTCCCGGCGGTCATGCCGCGAGTGCGTGGGTCATTGTGGCTTCTGTCGTTTCTCGCGGCACGCTTGCAGAAGCGGGGCCGATTTGGCTCAATGCCCCGCCGTGAGCGAGCCAACAGACATTATCGACCGGAAGAAGGCGCTGCGCGCCCGCATGAAGGCGTGGCGCCTGGAACTGGACGCCGAGGTCGTTGCGCGCGCTGCGGATGCTGTGGCGGCGCGGGGGCTCGATTTCCTGAAACCGCCGGCCGGTGCCGTCGTCTCGGGATTCGCGTCTTTGCCCGACGAGTTCCGGATCTGGCCGCTGCTGCGCCGGCTGCACCGCGAAGGCTTCCGGCTGGCCCTTCCGGTCATGCAGGGCAAGCTGAAACCCTTGCTGTTCCGCGCCTGGGCGCCGGGTGACGCCATGGACAAGGCCGTATGGGGCATCCCTGAGCCCAAGGCCGACAAGGCCGTCCTGGAGCCTGATGCCCTGCTGGTGCCGCTGCTGGCCTTCGATCTGGAAGGCAGGCGCCTCGGCTATGGCGGCGGCTTCTACGACCGCACGCTGGCGGGCCTGCGGGCGCGCAGGTCCATCACTGCGGTGGGCCTCGGCTACGACGAGCAGCGGGTCGACGCGGTGCCCCATCTCGATTATGACCAGCGGCTCGACTGGGTGCTTACCCCATCCGGACCGATCCGGTGCCAAGCCGATGCGTCTGTTGTTCCTCGGTGATGTGGTCGGCCGCTCCGGCCGCCGGGCGGTGGTTGCGCAGCTCCCGGAGCTGCGCGCGCGCTACAAGCTCGACTTCGTCGCAGTCAACGCGGAGAACGCCGCCGGCGGCTTCGGCATCACCGAGTCGATCCTGGGCGACCTCCTGGATGCCGGCGCCGACGTGGTGACGCTGGGCAACCATGCTTTCGATCAGAAGGAGACGCTGGTGTTCATCGAGCGCCAGCCGAAGCTGCTGCGCCCCATCAACTACCCGCCGGGCACGCCGGGCCGGGGCAGCGGTATCTTCAAGGCCGCCAGCGGCGCCGACGTGCTCGTCATCAACGCCATGGGGCTGGTGTACATGCCGGAGCTGGCAGACCCGTTCCGCGCGGTCGAGGCGGAGGTGACGGCCTGCGGGCTCAAGCGCGGGGCCGACGCGATCGTCGTCGATTTCCACGCCGAGGCCACCAGCGAGAAGCAGGCCATGGGCTATTTCCTCGACGGGCGCGTCAGCCTGGTGGCGGGCACGCACACGCACGCACCCACGGCGGACGAGCGGGTGCTGCCGGAGGGCACCGCGTTCATCGGCGACCTCGGAATGTGCGGGGACTACGACTCGGTGCTGGGCATGGACATTACCGAGCCGCTCAACCGCTTCCTCACCAAGATCCCCCGCGCGCGCATGGAGCCGGC
>DATBKR010000614.1:0-9880 GCA_036555805.1 Hyphomicrobiaceae bacterium
GCCCCAGGCCGGGCGCCTCGGCGTGGAGGTCTACACGGATATGAACGCCGGCCTCGAAGGCGCCGACATCGTCATGATGCTCCGCCTGCAGCGCGAGCGCATGCAGGGCTCCTACGTGCCCTCCACCCGCGAGTACTTCCACTTCTTCGGCCTCGACCAGGAGAAGCTCGCCCGCGCCAAGCCCGACGCGCTCATCATGCACCCCGGCCCCATGAATCGCGGGGTCGAGATCGCCTCCACTGTCGCCGACCACTCGCGCAGCGTCATCCGCGACCAGGTCGAGATGGGCGTGGCCGTGCGCATGGCCGTGCTGGAGGCGACGGGGCGGCAGCTGCCCAACCACTGAGGCCTCCCATGCGCACCACGGAAGCCGCACCGCAGGGGGCCATCACGTTCCTCAACGCGCGCCTCGTCGATCCCGGCAGCGGCCGCGACGAGCCCGGCGGAGTGCTGGTCAAGGACGGGCTGATCGCCGAGATCGGCCCGCATCTGCGCCGCAACGCTCCCGATGGGGCGCGCGTCATCGACTGCCGGGGCCATGTGCTGTGCCCCGGCCTCGTCGACATGCAGGTGTTCACCGGCGAGCCGGGCCAGGAGCACCGCGAGACGCTGAAGACCGCGAGCCAGGCCGCGGCCGCCGGCGGCGTCACCACCATGGTGGTGATGCCCGACACCGAGCCCGTCATCGATCAGGTCGCGCTCGTCGATTTCATCCAGCGCCGCGCGCGAGCCAACGCCCTCGTCCACGTGCACGTCATGGCGGCCATGACCAAGGGCCTCAAGGGCGAGGAGATGACCGAGATCGGCCTCCTGCAGCGGGCTGGCGCGGTGGCGTTCACCAACGGCAAGTCGAGCGTGGCCAACACCCGCGTCATGCGCAACGTGCTGCTCTACGCCAGGGACTTCGCCGCCCTCATCGTGCATCATACGGAGGATCCGCATCTCTCCGAGGGCGGCGTGATGAATTGGGGCGAGGTGGCGACCAGGCTGGGCCTGCCCGGCGTCCACAAGGCCGCCGAGACCATCCTGGTGGAGCGCGACGTGCGCCTCGTCGAGATCACCGGCGGGCGCTATCACGCCGCCCAGCTCACCTGCGCCGAGAGCCTCGCCGTGGTGCGCGCCGCTAAGGCGCGCGGGCTGCCAGTGACATGCGGCGTCTCCATCAACCACCTCACCCTCAACGAGAACGACATCGGCCCCTACCGCACATACTTCCGCCTCAAGCCCCCGCTGCGCGCCGAGGAGGACCGTGCCGCCATGGTTCGCGCGCTGGCCGCGGGCGAGATCGACGTGGTGGTGTCGAGCCACGACCCGCAGGATGCCGACACCAAGCGCCGCCCGTTCGCCGAGGCTTCCGACGGGGCCATCGGGCTGGAGACGCTGCTGGCCGCCGCGCTGCGCCTCTGCCACAACGGCGAGATCGGGCTCCTACCCCTGCTCCGGGCTCTGACGGCAAACCCCGCCAGGCTGCTGGGGCTACCCACCGGGCGCCTGGAGAAAGGGGCGCCGGCGGATATTATTCTCGTCGATTTGGACCAGCCCTGGGTGGTGGACAAGGCCGAGTTCCGTGCCCGCTCGAAGAACTCGCCCTTCGACGAGAGCCGCATGCAGGGGCGCGTGCTGCTCACCATGGTTGCCGGCGCCGTGGTCTACGAATACTCTGGCGCTCGGCGCGGCTGACCCGCGCCCGCATCCCGGGGGCCGCACGTTACCGAGCTTTGCTATGGGCCAGGTCTTTAGCTTTTATGGCGTTCTCGCCCTTCTAGTCGGCTATCTGCTGGGTTCAATCCCTTTCGGCCTGGTGCTGACCAGGGCCGCGGGGGTCGGCGACGTGCGCGAGATCGGATCGGGCAGCATCGGCGCCACCAACGTGCTGCGCACGGGCCGCAAGGACCTCGCGGCCGCCACCCTGCTGCTGGACGCCCTCAAGGGCACCCTCGCGGTGATGATGGTCTACGATGTCAGCCTGCGGCTCGGCGGCCACGTCCCCGATGCCCTCAACTACAGCCAGATCGCGGGGCTCGGCGCGCTCCTGGGCCACATCTTCCCGGTATGGCTGCGCTTCCAGGGCGGCAAGGGCGTCGCCACCTTCATCGGCGTGCTGGTCGGCATGTACTGGGTGGCCGCAGCCTGGTTCGGCCTGGTCTGGCTCGGGGTCGCGGCCGCCACCCGTTACTCCTCGCTCGCGGCCCTGTGCGCTACCGCCGGAGTCGTGCTGTTCTACATAGTCACCGGCTGGGCAGGGCTGCCCTACATCCTGGCCATGGCCGTGCTGATCTTCCTCAAGCACCACGAGAACATCCGCCGCCTGCGCGAAGGCAGGGAGAGCAAGATCGGGGCCCGGACGTGACAGGCGCACGCGGCCGGCCGGTGCTCCCTTCGAGCGCGCCGCTGAGCGCGGCCCAGCGCCTCGCCTGCCTGCGGCTGATCCGCAGCGAGAACGTCGGCCCTGTCACCTTTCGCGAGCTGGTAGGCCACTTCGGCAGCGCCGAGAAGGCGCTGCAGGCCCTGCCCGACCTGTCGCGGCGCGGCGGCTACCGCCACCCCATCCGCGTCTGCCCGCGCGAGGTGGCCGAAGCCGAGCTGCAGGCCGCCGCCGGGATCGGCGCCCGCGTGCTCATCGTCGGCGAGCCGGGCTACCCGGAGGCGCTGGCGGCCGTCGACCCGCCGCCGCCCCTCATCTACGTCAAGGGCAACGCCGGGCACCTGGCGCGGCCGATGCTGGCCATCGTCGGCGCGCGCAACGGCTCCGCCGCGGGCCAGAAGCTCGCGCGCCTGTTCGCGTCCCGCATCGGCGCGGCCGGGTTCGTGATCGTCTCGGGCCTCGCCCGCGGCATCGACGCTGCGGCGCACGAGGCCGCGCTGCCCACCGGCACAGTGGCGGTCCTGGCCGGCGGCCCCGACAACGTCTACCCGCCCGAGCACGCCATCCTGCAGCAGCGGATCGCCGGGGAGGGCTGCCTCGTCAGCGAGAACCCGCCGGGGTTCGCGCCGCGCGCCCAGGACTTCCCACGCCGCAACCGCATCGTCTCCGGGCTGGCGCTGGGCGTCCTGATCGTGGAGGCGGCCCGGCGCTCCGGCACACTGGTGACGGCGCGCATGGCCGGCGAGCAGGGTCGCGAGGTGTTCGCCATTCCCGGCCATCCGCTCGACCCGCGCGCGGAGGGCACCAACCGCCTCCTCAAGTCGGGCGCCACCCTGGTCACGGAGCCTGACGACGTGCTGCAGGCCCTGGCACCGCTCCTGCGCGAGCCCCTGCGCCCGGCGGCCGGGACCGGCCCGCCGGCGGCTCGGCAGCAGCCCCTCCCCCTGGATGCCCCCCAGGCGCCGGCGAGCCTGGTGGAGGCGGACCGCCTGTGCCTGATCGAGGCGCTGGGACCGGCCCCCGTCGACGTGGACGAGCTGACCCGCGTCACGGGTCTGTCGGCGCGGGCCATCCAGATCGGCCTGCTGGAATTGGCTCTGGCAGGGCGCATCGAGCGCCACGGCCACCATCTGGTCTCGCTCAAGGCGTGACCGCCGATGGGCGGGCATCGGGGTCGGGGCCGGGGCAAGATGCGATAGATACGGTCCTGCGTCCCGACGCCCGACTGCCGACGACGCCCGACCTCCGATCGCTCGGTGCTCTCTGGCATCGTCAAACCGTTTCCAAGGGGTGCTCAACAAATCGGCACGCGCACTGCTAAGTCATGAGAGAACCGGGATAATCTCTTCCGACACGGGGATTCCAACAATCTTTCCGCCGATCTGGACCGGGACCGCGGGTTTGACACCGCCGCCTTCGTCCACCATGTTCACGCCCGCTGGGGGGCGAGGTAAGCAGCAGCGGCAAGGAGCCATGCGGGCCACTCCACGGCACTGGCGGGGCGCCACAAAAAGGCACTCATGAACATCGTCATCGTCGAATCCGCAGCCAAGGCCAAGGCCATCAACAAGTACTTGGGCGCCAAGTACAAGGTGTTGGCGTCCTACGGCCACGTGCGCGACCTGCCCCCCAAGGACGGCTCGGTGGAGCCCGACAACGACTTCCGCATGCACTGGGACGTGGACGACAAGTCCCAGAAGGTCATCCGTGAGATTGCCGCCGCCGTTAAGAATGCCGACAAGCTGATCCTGGCCACCGACCCCGACCGCGAGGGCGAGGCCATCTCCTGGCACATCCTGAGGATCCTGGAGGACCGCAAGGCGCTGAAGAAGGGTCTGCCCGTGGAGCGGGTCACCTTCAACGCCGTCACCAAGCAGTCCGTTCTCGATGCGTTCAGGGCGCCGCGGGCGATCGACGACCCCCTGGTCGAGTCTTACCTGGCGCGCCGGGCGCTGGACTACCTGGTGGGCTTCACGCTCTCCCCCGTGCTGTGGCGCAAGCTGCCGGGTGCCCGCTCGGCCGGCCGGGTGCAGTCGGTGGCGCTGCGGCTGGTGTGCGACCGCGAAGGCGAGATCGAGGCGTTCAGGACACAGGAATACTGGACCATCGAGGCCCTGCTGGCGACCGCCAGGGACGAGGAGTTCGGCGCCCGGCTCACGGCGATTGCCGGCAGGAAGCTCGACCGGCTCGACATCAAGGACGCCGCCGCGGCCAACGCCATCAAGGCTGCCATCGAGGGCGGCGCGTTCCGGGTCGTGTCGGTGGAGAAGAAGGCGGTGCGGCGCAACCCGGCCGCCCCGTTCACCACTTCCACCCTGCAGCAGGAGGCCTCGCGCAAGCTCGGCTTCTCGGCCAAGCAGACCATGAACATCGCCCAGCGCCTCTACGAGGGCGTGGAGATCGACGGCGAGGTGACCGGCCTCATCACCTACATGCGGACCGACGGGGTGACCATCATCCCCGAGGCCATCAACGCCATCCGCGGCCTGATCGAGCAGGACTACTCCAGACGCTACCTGCCGCCCTTCATCCGCGAGTACAAGGTCAAGGCGAAGAACGCCCAGGAGGCGCACGAGGCGATCCGGCCCACCGATGTGCAACGCAGGCCCGACGACGTAGCGCGCCACCTGCAGCGCGACCAGGCCCGCCTCTACGAGCTGATCTGGAAGCGCGCCGTGGCGAGCCAGATGGCCTCCGCCGAGCTGGAGCAGACCACGGCCGAGATCGAGGTACTGGGCCGCGACGGCAAGGCCTACGGCTTGCGCGCCACCGGCTCCGTGGTGCTGTTCGAGGGCTTCCTCAAGCTCTACGAGGAGGGCCGCGACGACCGCGGCGCCGCCAGGAACGGCAAGGCCGAGCAGGCGGACGATGACGACAGCCGCCGCCTGCCACCATTAGCGCAGGGCGACGCCCTCCGGGACCGCGGCATCGAGGCCAAGCAGCACTTCACCGAGCCGCCGCCGCGCTACACCGAGGCCACCCTGGTCAAGCGCATGGAGGAACTGGGCATCGGCCGCCCCTCCACCTACGCCTCCACGCTCGCCGTCCTGGAGGACCGCGGCTACGTCACGATCGACCGCAGGCGCCTGATCCCGCAGGACAAGGGCCGGCTGGTCACGGCCTTCCTGGAGAGCTTCTTCAAGCGCTACGTGGAGTACGACTTCACCGCGGACCTCGAAGAGAAGCTCGACCTCATCTCCGACGGCAAGCTCGAGTACAAGACCGTCCTGCGCGACTTCTGGCGCGATTTCATGGGCGCGGTCGATGAGATCAAGGACCTGCGCGTCGGCGACGTTCTGGAGGCCCTGAACGAGATCCTGGGGCCCCATGTGTTCCCGTCGCGCGCCGACGGCGGCGATCCGCGCCAGTGCCCCAACTGCGGCGAGGGGAGGCTCAGCCTCAAGGTCAGCGGCAAGTACGGCGCCTTCATCGGCTGCTCGCGCTATCCCGACTGCCGCTACACCCGCCAGCTCTCGCAGAACGGCAATGGCACCGATGCGGAGGCTTCGACGCCCGAGGGCAAGCTCTTGGGCTACGATCCCGAGTCGGGCCTGGCCGTCACGCTGCGCGTGGGCCGCTTCGGGCCATACCTGCAGCTGGGCGAGGGTGGCAAGGACGAGAAGCCCAAGCGCTCCTCGATCCCCAACGGCGTCGATCCCAACGCGGTAGACCTGGAACGCGCCCTGCAGCTGCTGTCGCTGCCGCGCACCGTCGGCAATCATCCGGAGACCGGCAAGCCCATCACCGCCGGATTGGGCCGCTATGGTCCGTTCATCCAGCACGATGGCCTGTTCGCCAACCTGCCGAGCGTGGACGAGGTGTTCTCGGTCGGCATCAACCGCGCCGTTGCGCTGCTGGCCGAGAAGAAGGCCGGCAAAGGCAACCGCTTCCAGCGGGCGGCACCGACCGTCTTGAAGGAGCTGGGCGAGCATCCCACCGAAGGGGGCAACATCCAGGTCCTGTCGGGCCGCTACGGGCCCTACGTGAAACATGGCGACGTGAACGCCACCCTGCCTCGCGGCAAGGCGCCGGAGGCGCTGACGGTCGAGGAGGCGGTGCGGCTCATCGCCGAGCGCGTCGCCAAGGGGCCTGCCAAGGCCAAGGGCGGCCGGGGCAAGGTATCCCCCAAGACATCAACCAAGACAGCTGCGCGTGAGCGCGCCAACGGCGCGCCGGCCAAGAGCACAAAAGCACAAACAAAGAATGGTAAAGACGAACGCGAATCACGGGCCAAGAGCCCAGCGGCCAAGGGCAAATCGCCCCGCAGCCGCAAGACAGCATCATAGGACCGCCGACAACGTGGCGCGCAATCCGAGATCGGCCGGCCGCAGCGGATTGCCCAGCAAGCAAGCAATTCTCGACTTCATCAGGACGACCCAGGACAAGACCCCCGGCAAGCGCGAGATCGCGCGCGCCTTCTCCGTCAAGGCCGGCGACCGCATCGCGCTGAAGCAACTCCTCGCCGAGATGGCCGACGAGGGCCTGCTTTCCGGCAGCCGCAAGGGCTTCAGGCGACCCGGTGCCCTGCCGCCCGTCGCCGTGCTGGAAATCGTGGCCCGCGACGCCGAGGGCGAGCTGATCGCCGAGGCCTCGGGCGGCGAGGTCGGCGCTAATGGACGCCGAGAGCGGGTGCTGGTGCTGCCCTGGCGCGGCGCCACGCGCGCCGGCGAGGCCGCGCTCGGCCAGGGCGACCGCATCCTGGCGCGCCTCACGCGCCTGGAGGAGGCCGACACCGCCGGCTACCGCTACGAGGCGGAGCCCATCAAGCGCCTGCCCAAGGAGAAGCGCCGCCAACTCGGCATCTTCCGCACCCGTGCCAAGGGCGGCGGCGTCATCGACCCCATCGACCGCAAGGAGCTGAAGGAGTGGCCCATCGCCCCCGGCGACGAGGGCGAGGCCAGGGACGGCGACCTCGTCCGCTTCGATCTTGCCCGCTCCGGCGGCCGCTACGGCGTGCCCCAGGCGCGCGTCGTCGAGACGCTGGGCAACCCCCAGGACCAGCGCAAGATCAGCCTCATCGCCGTGCACGCCCACGGCCTGCCCGACGGGTTCCCGCCCCCGGTCCTGCGCGAAGTCGAGATGTTGCGCGCCGTCACGCCGGACGGACGCGCCGACCTGCGCGCGCTGCCGCTGGTGACGATCGACCCCGCCGACGCCAGCGACCACGACGACGCCGTGCACGCTGCGCCTGACAGCGACCCCAGGAACAAGGGCGGCTGGATCGTGCACGTGGCGATCGCCGACGTGGCGCACTATGTGCACCCCGGCACGCGTCTGGACCGCGAGGCCCGCCTGCGCGGCAACTCGGTCTACTTCCCCGACCGGGTCGTGCCGATGCTGCCCGAGCGCATCTCCAACGACCTGTGCTCGCTGCGCGAAGGCGAGGAGCGCCCCTGCCTCGCCGTGCGCCTCGTCATCGACAGGCACGGCAACAAGAAATCCCAGGCTGTTCTGCGCGGCCTCATGCGCTCCGCCGCCAAGCTGCCCTACGAAGAGGCCCAGGCCGCCATCGACGGCCGCCCGAGCGCCAAGTGCAAGCCGCTGCTGGAGGCTGCGCTGCGGCCCCTGTGGGGCGCCTACGCGGCGCTCTCCGCCGCCCGCGACCGGCGCGAGCCGCTCGACCTGGACCTGCCGGAGCGCAAGATCCTGCTCGACCGCACCGGCCGCGTGGAGCGCGTGGTGGTGCCGCAGCGGCTCACGGCGCATCGCCTGATCGAGGAGTTCATGATCCAGGCCAACGTGGCGGTGGCCGAGATCCTGGAGGCGAGGCGCGCCCCCGTCATGTACCGGGTGCACGATGCGCCGTCCAAGGAGAAGATCGTCTCCCTGCGCGAGTTCCTCGACAGCCTCGACCTGAAGCTGCCGAGCTCGAGCACGCTGCGCGCCGGCGACTTCAACAAGCTCCTGCAGCGCGCCAAGTCGCTCCCCGTGGCCGACCTCGTCAACGAGGTGGTGCTGCGCTCGCAGTCGCAGGCCGTCTACGCGGCGGAAAACATCGGCCACTTCGGCCTGCATCTGGCCCGCTACGCCCACTTCACCTCGCCGATCCGCCGCTATGCCGACCTCGTGGTGCACCGCTCGCTCATCCGCGCCCTCGGCCTTGGCGCCGGTGGCCTCAGGGATACGGAGGCCGCGGAGCTCAAGGACATCGCGCAGGAGATCTCCGACGCCGAGCGCCGGGCCATGGCGGCCGAGCGCGAGACGACGGACCGCCTCATCGCCGGCTACCTCGCCGAGCGCGTCGGCGCCGAGTTCGGCGCCCGCATCTCCGGCACCACGCGCGCCGGCCTGTTCGTGCGCCTCGACGACACCGGCGCCGACGGCTTCGTTCCCGCCGCCACGCTCAACGACTACTACCGCCACGACGAGACCGCCCACGCCCTCGTCGGCGACCGCACGGGTGACGTCTACCGCCTGGGCGATACCGTGCGCGTGCGCCTCGTCGAGGCCGTCCCCAGCGCCGGCGCCCTGCGCTTCGAGATGCTCTCCCCCGGCACCTCCGGCGGCCGCGGTCCCGCCGGCGGCAAGCGCACGCGGCGACGCTTCATGCGCCGGCGCTGATGGGTCAGATCCTGCGGGTGTGACCCTCCGAGCGCCGTAGGGTGCAATGAGCGGCAGCGAATTGCACCGAAACCCGCGCCCCGTTCACCCGTAGGGTGCAATGAGCGGCAGCGAATTGCACTGAGACCCCGCGTTTCACAAGAGATGAGCCGGCTCAGCGCAATGCGGCTTCGCCTTACTGCGCCCTACGCCACCTTCAGCACCAGCTTGCCCAGGTTGCCGCCGGTGAAGAGCAGGTTGAGCACCTCCGGGTACGCATCGAGCCCGCCCTGGCGCACGTCCTCGCGGGTCTTGAGCCTGCCCTCCTTGTACCATGCCCCAAGCTGCGCGATCGCCTCCGGCGCGCGGGCGGCCCAGTCGAACACGATCAGCCCCTGCAGCTTGAGGCGCTGGGTCAGCACGTAGCGCAGGTTCCTCGGGCCCTGCGGCAGCTCGGTGGCGTTGTAGGCGGAGATGAGGCCGCACAGCGGGATGCGGCCGAAGCGGTTCATCTGGGCGAGCACCGTGTCCAGGATCTCTCCGCCGACGTTCTCGAAGCAGACGTCGATGCCGTCGGGTGCCGCGGCCTTGAGGTCGGCGGCGAGGTTGCCGGCCTTGTAGTCGACGCAGGCGTCGAAGCCGAGTTCGTCCTTCACGTAGCGGCACTTCTCCGGCCCGCCGGCGATGCCCACCGCGCGACAACCCTTGATCCTGGCGATCTGGCCCACCACCGAGCCCACCGCGCCGGAGGCGGCCGAGACCGCCACCGTCTCGCCTGGCTTGGGCCGGCCTACGTCGAGGAGGCCGAAGTAGGCCGTCCAGCCGGGCATGCCCAGGCCGCCGATCCAGCGCTCCAGCGGCGCCTGCGAGGGGTCGACCTTCACCACCCGCTCGCCGTTGGAGACGGCGTACCTCTGCACGCCGAACAGGCCCATCACGGCATCGCCCGGCCTGAAGCCGGGGTTGTTGGACGCC
>DATBKR010000615.1:0-4260 GCA_036555805.1 Hyphomicrobiaceae bacterium
GGACGCAGCTTCTCGGCGAAGTAGCGCACCAGCACATCGGCCCCGCTGCCTGCGGGGAAGGCGCAGATGAGGCGGATGTCCTGGCTCGGGTATTCCTGCGCGTAGGCCGTCGCTCCCGTGCCGGCGGCGAGAGCAAGTACCAGCCCGGCGGACCGCACCCACCCTCGTGATCTCGGTTTCATGCTCCTCCTCCCTTTTTCACCCTTCTTTTCACACCCGTCATCCCGAACGGAGCGATGCGAGCCGAAGGCGAGCAACGCTCCGATCCGTGGCCTCGGCGGTTCAGCTCGCTTCACGATGTCCCCGATAGACGCACTCATTCCTGGAATGCCTCCTGACGTGTGCGGCGGAACTGGGGCAGCACGATCAGGGCGAGCACGATCAGCACGGTCATGGCCAGCAGGACCGCCGAGATCGGCCGCTCGATCAACACCATCGGGTCGCCGCGCGACAGCACCAGGGAGCGCCGCAGGTTCTCCTCCATCAGCGGGCCCAGGATGAACCCCAGCACCAGCGGCGCCGGCTCGCAGCCGAACCGCAGCAGCATGTAGCCGAACACCGCGAACACGGCGCACAACACCAATTCGGCCACGTTGGTGTTGGTGCTGTAGATGCCGATTACGCAGAACAGCAGGATCGCCGGATAGAGCAGGCGGTAGGGCACGGAGAGGAGCCGCACCCAGATGCCGATCAGCGGCAGGTTGATGACCAGCAGCATCAGGTTGCCGATCCACATGCTGGCCACCATGCCCCAGAACAGGTCGGGGCGCTTGGTCATGACCGCCGCGCCGGGCTGGATGCCCTGGATGATCATGGCCCCCATCATCAGGGCCATGATGGCGTTGGACGGCAGCCCCAGCGTGAGCAGGGGAATGAACGAGGTCTGCGCGGCCGCGTTGTTGGCCGATTCCGGCCCGGCCACCCCCTCGATGGCGCCCTTGCCGAACCGGCTCGGGTCCTTGGCCACCTTCTTTTCCAGGGTGTAGCTGGCGAACGAGGCCAGCACGGCGCCGCCGCCCGGCAGGATGCCGAGGACCGAGCCGAGCCCCGTGCCGCGCAGCACGGCCCTCCAGGAATCGTGGAAGTCCTGCCGGCTCGGCCACAGCTCGCGCATGCGCGCTTTCACCTGCGGGCGCGGCAGGTCCTTCAGCTCGAGGTTGCGGATGATCTCGACTATGCCGAACATGCCGATGACCATCGGCACGAAATTGATGCCGTCCCAGATTTCGGCGATGCCGAACGTGTAGCGCGTGAGCCCGCTGTTCACGTCGGTGCCGACGAGGCCGAGCAGCAGTCCGACCAGCACCATTCCGACCGCCTTGAGCACCGAGCCATGCGCCAGGATCACCGCGGTGACGAGGCCGAGCACCATCAGCGAGAAGTAGTCGGGTGAGTTGAACTGTTGGGCGATCGCCGCCAGCGGCGGGCCGAAGCCGGCAATGAACACGGTGCCGACGCAACCCGCGAAGAACGAGCCGAGCGCCGCGACGCTGAGCGCAGTCCCCGCCCGGCCCTGCTTGGCCATCTCGTGGCCGTCAATGCAGGTGACGATGGAGGACGCCTCGCCCGGGATGTTGACCAGGATCGAGGTGGTGGAGCCGCCGTACTGGGCCCCATAGTAGATGCCGGCCAGCATCACCAGCGACGACAGCGGGTCGAGGCCGAAGGTGATTGGCAGGAGCATGGCGATGGTTGGGATCGGCCCAATGCCCGGCAATACGCCGATCAGGGTGCCGAGCATGCAGCCGATCAGGGCGAAGCCGAGGTTATTGAGCGACCCCGCGGCGCTGAAGCCGGTCGCCAGGTTGTGGATGAGATCGAGCTCCATCCTAGCGGCCCCACCAGGCGGGGAACGGCTGCGACAGCCCGTAGACGAACACGGCGACGCAGAAGATGCCGAGACCGGCCGCCAGCAGCACTGTCTCGACGAGGTTCACCCGGCGCCGGGCGAACGCTGCGAGAATGGTCAGGAGCCCCGCCGTGATCGCCAGGCCGACGATGTCGACCAAATACCCGAAGATCAGGATGGCGGCGACAATGACGGCGATCGGGCGCAGCTGGACGGGCTCGATGGGCGGCCCTTCGATGGCCAGGGCCCTCGCCCCGACGATGACACCGATGGCGACGATGATCCAGCTGAGAATAGCGGGGAAATAGCCCGGTCCCATGCTGGCCGCGCTGCCGAACGCGAGGTCGCGTCCGAGGTAGGCGCCGGCCAGGCCGACGACGATGAAGACGAGCGCCGCGCCGACATCCTGCGGGCTCTTGATCCTGAGCATGGCGTTTCCTCCCCCGGCGGGCCCACCTGCTCTCGTACGCAGGACTGTCGAGGTTGAGCGCGGTGCCCGCCGATCCCCCGACGGTAATCGACGCGCGACGAAGCGTCCATCGCCAGCCGGAGCGAGTGGCCGACTTGCACCGTGGAGCAGGTGGGTACAGCCCCACTCCACGCCGCAATCGGGCCCCTCGCGAAGGCGCTCACCCGTGGAACACAGCCTGACGCCGAAGGGGTCCGGCCCGGCATTGCCGCGTTGACACCTGCCGGCATGGACCAGAAAGTGCACGGGCAGCGGGACGCCACGGCCGTCGAGCGACAACCAGCGGGACGCCTCATGAAGTTCTCCTTCTTCCACCTGATGCCGTGGACCGAGCTGACCGAGGCGCCGGCGCAGTGGCCCGTCAACAACAGCGGCTTCGACCCCGCGCGCGGCAAGCGGCTCTACGACAGCTACATCGACACCATGGCCTTCGCCGAGGAGTGCGGCTTCGACTGGGTCGGCTGCAACGAGCACCACTTCAGCCCGTACGGCCTGATGGCCAACTGCAACCTGATCGGCGCCATCCTGGCCCAGCGCACCAAGACGATCCGGCTGGCCATGCTGGGCAACCTGATCCCGCTCCTGAACCCGATCCGGGTGGCGGAGGAGTACGCCATGCTCGACGTGCTCTCCGGCGGGCGCCTCGTCGCCGGCATGATCCGCGGCGTGCCGCACGAGTACATCGCCTACAACGTCGTGCCCGACGAATCGCGCGGGCGCCTGCGCGAGGCGGCGGCGCTGATCGTGAAGGCCTGGACCGAGCCCGAGCCGTTCGGCTGGGAGGGCGAATATTATCAGTATCCCTCGGTATCCATCTGGCCGCGACCCTTGCAGCGCCCGCATCCGCCCATCCTGATGTCGGCCAGCAACGAGGAGTCGGCCGAGTTCGCCGGCACGCAGCGGGCGATGATGGCCATGACGCTGATCGCCGACCTCAAGGCGGCGCGGCGCTGCATCGACGCCTATCGCGCCTCGGCCCGTGCGCACGGGCTGGAGCCGACGCCCGACCACATCGTGCTGGGCTACAACAGCCTGATTGCCGAGACCGACGAGGAGGCGCGCCACTACCTGGGCGAGGGCCAGCGCTACTTCCACCGCATCCTGATGCATCCGATCCGCGACGCGCAGCGCCTCGTCATCCAGAAGTCGCGCTTCTTCGGCGAGTCGCACGGCGCGCACGGCGAGGGCTTCGTCAACCGCCTGTCCATGCTGAAGGAGCGCACCATCGGCGACATGATCGAGGCCGGCTCCGTGCTGTGCGGCAGCCCCGCGACCGTGCTCAAGCAGATGCGGCGCGTCCGCGACGAGCTGGGCAACGGCCACTTCATCCTCAACATGAAGATCGGCAACGTGCCCGACGCCGTCGTCCGCCGCAGCATGGAGCTGTTCCGCGACAAGGTCCGGCCTGAAGCGAGGGGGCTCTAGATGCAAAGCCGGCGATCGAAGTTGATCGAGGCGCGTGCCACAACGTTCCCTCCCCCTTGTGGGGAGGGACAGGGTGGGGGATTGCAGAACATCCATGTTGTGGTTCCCCCACCCCCTGACCCCTCCCCACAAGCGGGAGGGAATCCCCGTGCGGCTGTGACACGCGATTAGTCCAAGGGATCCCCCATGACCGAGATTTCGTTCACCGAGCACACTGTCGCGCTGGACAGCGGGGCGGTGACGTATCTCAAGGGCGGCGAGGGGCGGCCGATCCTGCATCTGCACAGCGCCGGGGGCCCGCACGTGTCGCCGGCCATCCGGACGCTGGCGCGGCGGCACGCGTTCTACATGCCGACCACGCCGGGCTTCAATGCGACGCCGGAGCATCCCACGGTGCGCTCGATGGTGGACTTGGCCGATCTGGCTGCGAAGTTCGCGCGCAGCGTCATCGGCGGCCCGTGCGATGTGGTGGCCGAGTCGTTCGGCGGCTGGCAGGCGCTGTGGCTGGCGGTGCGCC
>DATBKR010000616.1:0-2277 GCA_036555805.1 Hyphomicrobiaceae bacterium
GGGGCTAACAGGCGGAAATCGCCTAGCGATGATCCATCTTTGGAAAGAAGCCACTAGGTCACATATCGTCGGCGGACTCCCTGTCCCCCAATTGCTCAAACCTAGTTGGCCACAGCCGACAGTCAGGAGCGCACGCGAGACGCGCTCCAGCGCCGAGGCGCGGTGCGGTCGCAGGCGGCGCAGACGTCGCGCGCCAGGCTGTCCCGGGACAGGCCACGCCGGCCGAGCTCGGCGTCAGACAAGCGGGAGAGCTGCTCATAGAGGGCGGCCGCTGCGGAGTAGTCGGCCAGGGCCTCGACGGCGTCAGCGATCCGGCGCCCGAGCAAGGAGAGGCGGCGGGCGAGCCACCCGTAGGCGCCTGCCGATGGGAGCACCGCCGGCAGGTCGCCCAAGGTGGTATCGTTGGGGCATTGAAACTGCGAGGAGCGAGGCATGGTTGGCCAATCGTTAAGGCGACGGAATGCGCGCACCGAATGGGCCCAACAGGCCACACACCACGGCTCCGGTCCTGAAACTTCCATGAAATTTGACGGAAGCTTTGCTCCGGCGCCAGCCTGGGTCAGACCTCACCGCCGACAAGAAACCAACTGCGCCCGATCGATTCCAGGCAGGTCACCACTACAAGGATCATGGGCGGGTTTGAACTTGAGGCTAACGCACCGCCACTGCCGTGGTGTAAGCTCCACATGCCGCTGCCAACCGCCGTCCGGTGCAGCGAAGCTCAAAGGAGGGAGAGACCGATGTCCGCGGCCGGAACCTGGAAGCTGGCGATGCAGACCCCGATCGGCGAGCGCAAGGTCACGCTGACCCTGCAGGCGGCGGGCGGCGCGCTCACGGGCAAGATGGGCGCTGAGGACGGCAGCGCCGTCGACATCTACGACGGCAAGCTCGCCGGCAGCAGCGCATCCTGGAAGGCCAACATCAAGAACCCGATGCCGCTTACGCTGGAGTTCTCGGGCACCGTCGACGGCGACAAGATGAGCGGCACCGTCAACGCCGCGGTGGGCAGCTGGCCCTTCAGCGGCAGCCGGGCTGCGTAGTTGCGGGCACGCGCATAACAGTCGAGCGCATCCTGCGCCCGCTCGGGCGGGCGACAGCCCCGCCGCAGGTTGGGTGAAGCGAAGCGCGGGCGCAACACGTCCATACTCCAATGGCGTCGGGTCTCGCTGCGCTCGACCCGACCTACAAGATGGCTACAAGATGGCCGTGCGGAACCGCACGCGGCACGCCGCCGGATCGAGGTTGCGCTTGTAGGCCGGGGGCTCGGTGGGCTTGACGCGCAGCAGCACGAAGGCGGTGCCGTTGCCCTCGCGGATCAGGCGGGCGCCGGCGGCGATCTCGGATTCCTGCCCGATCGTCAGCGTGCGCTTGATGCCGGCGCCGGCGGCGATCTTCTCCAGGTCGACCCCCAGGCTGGTGTGGCTCTTCTGGTAGCCGGTCTCGCCGTAGTGGCCGTTATCGACGCAGACGATGGAGAGATTGGGCGGATTCAGCACGGCGATGGTGGCAAGCGAGCCCAGGTTCATGAGCAGCTCGCCGTCGCCCGTGACCACCAGCACGCGCCTGTCGGGCCGCGCCAGGGCAAGGCCCAGCCCCATCGTGCACGCGCCGCCCATGGCGCCGGCCAGGGTGTAGATGTGCGCGCCGTCGCCGGTCAGCGCCGCCACGTCGCGCGAGGTGCCGGCGAGGCCCGCGATGATCAGGAAGTCCTCGTGCCGCCCGATCAGGGCCGGCACTGCCTCGCAGCGGTCCAGCACGAACTCGGGCGCCACCGCTTCGGCGATTGCTCTGGACTGCGTTGTCATCCCCTGCCATCTCAGAACTTCTTGGACCCGATCAGCCGCTGCGTGAACAGCACGGCGACGGCGCCGCCGGCCTGGAACGCGGTGGTGAGCGCGGCGCTCACGGTGCCCACCACCTCGTCCGGCGTCTCGGCGCGCAGGCAGATCACGCCCATGGCCTCCAGCACCTTCTGCGTGGCCTGCCCCATGGGATACTGCCACGGATTGCCCTCGCCGAAATCGCCGCGCATGCTGACGAGCGCCAGGAACGGGAACCGCCCGCCACTCGTCAGCGACAGCATGTTGATGCAGTTGCCCACGCCGCTGCTCTGCATCAGCAGCACGCCGCGCGCCCCGCCGAGGTCGGCGCCGGCCAGCAGCGCCACACCCTCTTCCTCCGTGGTCAGCGCCACCGGCTGCGCCCCGGGATCGGCCAGCGCCCGCTCGATCAGGACCTTGTGCCCCGCGTCCGGCACGTAGGCGAACTCGGTCACGT
>DATBKR010000617.1:0-5151 GCA_036555805.1 Hyphomicrobiaceae bacterium
AAAGCCGATCTTCATGCTGGGCGCCGAGCGGTCGGGGACCACGCTGGTGATGGCGATGCTGGCCTGCCACCCGCGCATCGCGGTGCCCGAGGTGGTCTGGTACTACCCGCGCTTCAGGCCCTATCTCTTCACGTATGGCGACCTGTCGAAGGACGAGAACCTGAGGACGCTGGCCGACGAAATGGTGTTCGGTCTCAAGACACCGTTCTGGGGCATGCCGGTGAACGTCCGTACCATCGTCGACGAGATCATGTCCGATCTCAAGGAGCGCAGTTTCGCCGGCATCTACTGCGCCATGATCGAGCGCTTTGCGCGCACCTCCGGGGACAAGCCGCGCTGGGGCGAGAAGACCCCGCACAACCTCTTCTTCGTGAAGGAGATTCTGGAAGACTTCCCGAACGCCCAATTGATCTGCATCACGCGCGACGGCCGCGACACGGCCGCCGACTACCTGGACTCCTCGTTCGGCCCCACCAATGTCTTCGCCGCCGCGGAGAGCTGGGCGCTGTGCCAGAATGCCGTCAAGCCGTGGCGGAAGAGTCTGGGATCCTCGCAATGGCTGGATCTCAAATATGAAGACCTCGTGACGGACCCGAAGGGCGTCCTGCTGCGCACCTGCGATTTCCTGGGCGAGGACTACGCTCCTGAGATGCTTGGGTTCTTCGAGACCGACCTGGCCAGGAACCGCGGCGCCACCAAGGACCACGCGCCGCTTGGCCACGCGGTCAGCGACCGCTATGTCGGCATCTACAAGAGCCAGCTGAGCCTGCGCGATCAGCGCATCTTCGCCTGGGTTGCCGGCAGGGAGCTGGAGGAGGCGGGGTATGCCGTCGAGGCCGAACCGTTGCCGCTCAGCGAGGCGCAGATGGCGTTCTATCGCGAGGTGGACGGGCGATTCCGGGCGGCCATGCTGACGGCGCCTGAAGGCCATGTCGTGTTCGAGAGCTACAACGACTGGCTCGTCGACCGGCGCGAGGAACGGCGGCGCACCGGCCTGTGGCGCCCGCAGGATGCGCCCCGGCACTTCCCGATCGGCCATCCCAGTGAAGAAATGATCCAGGGCCTGCGCGCGCCGCGGAAGTGGAAGGACTGTTTCTGCGTCAAGCGGCAATATGGCGGCAACGCGAGCCTCTGACCCGCGCCGTCGGCAGCCGATGCCGTTCCGCCCGCCGAACGGTCCATCCGGGCGCAGATTAGCCCTGGACAAAAGCCCATCCGTGTGCGGTAGTAAGGCGGCCGTTGCCTGAAGCGAGCGAGTGCGGGGAGGACATGAGATGGGCGAGCGCTGTCGTCGTGTGACGCTGGCGGCTTTTCTGACTTGCGCTCTGGTGCATGCCCTGCCTGGCCTGCTGGCTGCCCAGGAATTTCCTTCAAGGCCGGTCGAATTCATTGTGCCGTGGGGACCGGGCGGCGGCGCCGATCAACTCGCGCGCAAGCTCGCCGTGTTGATGGAGCCGCGGCTCAAGGTCTCGATGCCGATCGTCAATGTGCCCGGCGCAACCGGCCAGACCGGCCTGACCAAGCTGCTTACCGCCCCCGCCGACGGCTACGCCATTGCGGTCTTCGTCGGGCCGACCTTCGCGCTCCAGGCAAGCACCCCGCCGCCGCACTGGTCCATGCGGGACCTTGAGCCGCTGGGCATCGTGATGCAGCAGATATCCGCGTTCATGGTCGCGGAAGGAGGCCGATTCAAGACCTGGGCCGAGATCGAGAAGGCGGCCAGGACGGAGCGGCTCCGCGTCGCCATCACCGGCTTCGGCTCCGACGACGACCTGGCCGTGAGCTTCTTCGTCAAGAAGGGCCTGCGGTTGGTGAGCGTGCCCCTGCCCAAGCCGGGCGAACGCTACGCCGACGTTATCGGCGGTCACTCGGAGATCCTCTACGAGCAGGTCGGCGACGTGCGCGGCTTCGTCGACAGCAAGCAGCTGAAGCCGGTCATCTTTTTCTCGCACAAGCGCGATCCGAGCTTCCCCGATGTGCCGACCTCGATCGAGCTCGGGCATCAGGTGGTGCTGCCGCAGTTCCGGGCCATCGTGGTCCGCAGCGGAACGGACCCCAAGATCGTCAAGCGGCTCGCCGATACCCTGGCCGACACGATGCGCGACCCCGCGTACGTCGCTTTCCTCAAGGACCAGCACGCCGACCTCGACGGCTTCGTACCCGCGGCAAAGAGCAGCGCCTTCCTCGACAACCTGCTCAAGGGCACGAAGGAACTCGTTGCCCGATCGGGCCTCGCCCAGGACGCGGCGCAAGGGGCGCAGAAGAAGTAGGGGTGCGGCGGGCCAGGGTACCCGAGGCGTGGATCAATCGAGCATCCGGGAAAACCCTGGTTTCTGCCCTCCGCGTCCAGATGAACCCTGTCACCACAGGGACTTCTCCACGAACAGGTGCTCATCCCCGAGAGCATCCACCAGCCCGCACTCCACCCGCCCTGGCTGCGAGTCATCAACGTATCGGGAGATTTCGACGCTCACGCCTAGCATGCATTCCCCGCCTGGCCGAGCACTCCGAGGCGCCGCAAGCGTCCGATTTCTCTTCGGCTTCACGCCTCGCCGTTCCGTCGGCAGAAGCGGTTCGATGATACGCCACTCGAAGTCGCTCAGCTCGTAGCGCATGATCCAAGCCCCGATGTTTCGCAGCTTGAATCACTGTTCGACTCCCGTGGCTAGGAAAAATTGGCTACGGGGCCTAGTGTACGCTCGTGCGCCGGCGGCATGGCCAGGACCGGGCGCAAGAGGAGCCGGGGTGCCGAGTATGCTAAACTCGCCGTCGCCAGATTCGGCCGGGCCGGTCGAGCGCATCAGGCGGATCGCTGGTGTCATCGAGGCATCTGCCGCCGCTGCTGAGGCACTGGGCCGGCTCGTGCCGGACGTCGTTGACAACCTGCACGACCAGCGGCTGTTCCGTTTGCTGCTGCCCCGCGCCTACGGCGGCGAGGAAATCGATCCGATCACTTGGTTCCGCGCTATGGAAACGCTCGCCAGGTTCGACGCCAGTACGGCCTGGTGCGTCGGCCAGATCAACGGCTGCGCGCTGGCGGCAAGCGCGCTCGCCCCCGACATCGCCCGCAGGATCTGGGGCGAGCCGCGCGCGGCTCTGAGCTGGGGCCCGCCCCGGTCGTCGCGAGCCGACGATATCGGCGGCCGCCACCGGCTGTCCGGCGAGTGGACACTGGCGAGCGGCAGCCGGCATGCGACCTGGCTTGGACTCATGGCCCCGGTCTTCGACAAAAGCGGGGCCAGCGTTGCCACACCGGGCCTTGCCATCCGCATCTTCCTGGTGCCTGCCGCTGCCGCCCAATGGATCGACAACTGGGACGCGGTCGGCCTCAAGGCGACGAACAGCGGCGGCTACATGTTCAAGGATCAGCTCGTCCCGGAGGGCTATTCCGTGAGTCGGAACTACCTCCCGGAGGTGCGGCTGGCCGGCCCGCTCTACAAGTTACCGCTCAACTCCCTGTTTGCCATCGGCTTCTCGGCCGTCGCCCTCGGCATTGCGCGCTCCATGCTGGGTGATGTCGTCGCGCTGGCCAAGGAAAAGCGGCCGTGGCTGTCCAACCAGTCGCTGCTGGAAAGCCATCTCGTGCAGTTCCAGATCGGCGAGGCGGAGGCCCGCTTACGCTCGGCGCGCGGCTATGTCGAGACGACCGCCGGCGAGGTCTGGCAGTCGGTCGTTGCCTCCGGCGAGTTGACGACCTCGCAGCGCATCGACATCCGCATGGCGGCGACCTTTGCCATCCACGAGGCCAGCGCGGTCGCCGACGCGGCGTGGCATATTGCGGGCGCCAACGCCATTTTCGCCTCCGGTCCGTTTGAGCGGCGCCTGCGCGACATCCGCACCGTCATGCAGCAGGCGCAGGGGCGCAAATCGCATCTGCAGGATGCCGGCGCCTACCTGCTCGGCCTGGAGGCGAACCTTGCCTATGCCTGAAACGCGGAGGGGCGTGCAACCGCTGGCGTCGATTGACCGGGGCCGATTGCATCGGTCAAGAACATCCGCGAGCATTGGGTGCTGGTCCGCATTCTCGGCGACTTCGCGATCATCCACGCCCGTACCAGCTACCAAAAGCCCGACGGTACCGAGGGTGCCGGCCGCTACACCGATGATTGGCAGCTGCGCGGCGGACGCTGGCAATGCGTTTCGGCCCACTACGTCACGCGGCTCCAATCGTCAGATCAATGGCGCCCGAGCGGGGAAGCGCTTCTTTTGGTTCCGAGGTGGCCGCCCCTGTTCCCACCCGCCATAGCCGCAATCAGGAACGGCGGACGGACAAATGACCGAGGAGAAAATGATCTGACAGAGGAGAAAATTATCATGAAGGCGATTGTGGTGACGGATCGGGCTGCGGGAACGGCCGGGATGAGGCTGGTGGAGCGGCCCGGGCCGCAGGCAGCGATAAACGACGTCTTCGTTCAGGTTCATGCGTCGGGATTCGTCCCGACTGAGCTGGCGTGGCCCTCGACCTGGACCGATCGCCTCGACCGTGACCGAACACCGTCGATCCCTGGGCACGAGTTGGCCGGAGTGGTCACCGCCCTCGGCTATGGCACGACGGGACTCTCGCTGGGACAGCGAGTGTTCGGCCTCACCGACTGGACTCGCGACGGCACCCTGGCCGAGTACGCGGCCGTCGAGGCACGCAACCTCGCGGCCTTGCCGGGCGACGTCGACTTCACGGTGGGCGCGAGCCTGCCGATCTCGGGCCTCACCGCGTGGCAGGGGCTCTTCCAGCACGGCCGCCTTCAGGCGGGGCAGAGCGTCCTCGCGCACGGCGCGGCCGGTGCGGTTGGGTCGATGGTGACGCAGCTCGCACGTGAGGCGGGCGCCTACGTCATCGGCACCGGACGCGCTGCCGACCGTCAGACGGCGCTCGACTTCGGCGCGCAGGAGTTCGTCGACCTCGAGAACGACGCCCTGGAGGACGTCGGCGGCGTGGACCTGGTCTTCGATGTCATCGGCGGCGACATCGGGAAGCGGTCCGCGGGTCTGCTCCGGGCCGGAGGAACACTCGTGTCCGTCGTCGGACCGCCGGAGACGCGGCCCGCTGACGGTCTGGCGATCGACTTCGTCGTCGAGTCCGATCGCGCCCAACTGGGCGAGGTTGTCCAGCGGGTGCGGGACGGACGACTGCGGACCAACATCGGCAAGGTG
>DATBKR010000618.1:0-3608 GCA_036555805.1 Hyphomicrobiaceae bacterium
CGGGGCGCTGGAGGCCAGGATCGGATCCGGCGGCTTTGCGCTGATCGCCGAGATCAAGAAGGCGAGCCCCTCCAAGGGGCTGATCCGCGCGGATTTCGACCCGCCAAGCTTGGCGCAGGCCTACGCGGCCGGCGGTGCGGCCTGCCTGTCGGTGCTCACCGACGGCCCGTCGTTCCAGGGTGCGCCGCACGACCTGACGGCGGCGCGCGCGGCGGCCGGGCTGCCGGCGCTGCGCAAGGATTTCATGCTCGACCCCTACCAGGTGCCGCAGTCGCGCGCGCTGGGTGCCGACTGCATCCTCATCATCATGGCAGCGGTGGACGACGCCACGGCGGACGCGCTCGCGCGGGCGGCCAAGGCCTGGGGCATGGACGCCATCGCCGAGGTGCACGACGCCGCCGAGCTCGACCGCGCGCTGATGCTCGACTGCCGCCTGATCGGCATCAACAACCGCGACCTCAAGACCTTCCACACCACACTCGAGACCACCGAGCGGCTGGCGCCGCTCGTCCCGCGCGATCGCATGGTCATTGCCGAAAGCGGCATCGCCAGCCATGCGGATCTGCAGCGCCTCGCCGACTGCGGCGTGCGCGCGTTCCTGGTGGGCGAAAACCTGATGCGCCAGCCCGACGTCACGGCGGCAACGCGCGCATTGCTGGGAGCGCAGAGATGACCCGGCTCTCCCACCTCGACGAGACCGGCGCGGCGCGCATGGTGGACGTGACCGATAAGGCCGCCACCCAGCGCACCGCGCGCGCGGAGGGCTTCATCGCCATGGCGCCGGCGACGCTGGCACTGGTGGAGAAGGGCGAGGCCAAGAAAGGCGACGTGCTGGCCGCGGCCCGCATCGCCGGCATCATGGCGGCGAAGAAGACGCACGAGCTCATCCCGCTGTGCCATCCGCTCAGCCTTACCAAGGTGGCGATGGAGTTCGAGCCCTGCGCGGAGCCGGCGGGCATCCGCGTCGCCGCCGAGGTGAAGGTGGCGGGCTCGACGGGCGTGGAGATGGAGGCGCTGACGGCGGTCTCGGTTGCGTGCCTCACCATCTACGACATGCTGAAGGCTGCCGACAAAGCCATGCGCATCGACGGCGTGCGCCTCCTGGAAAAGTCCGGCGGGCGCTCCGGCACCTATCGCGCCGCCACGGGGCAGCCGCGCTGAGCCCCCAGGGAGGAGCCATGGCCCTGCTGACGGTCGAGGACGCATTGGCCCGTGTGCTGAATGGCGCGGAGGCGGCGGAGCCGGAACACGTCGCTGTCGAGCACGCGCACGGCCGCGTGCTCGCCGCCTCCCTGCAGGCGCTCCTGACGCAGCCGCCGTTCCCCGCCTCGGCCATGGACGGGTATGCGGTGCGCGCCGCGGACGTGGCATCCCTTCCCGCCACGCTCACCGTGATCGGCGTCGCCGCCGCCGGGCACCCGTTCGCCGGCCGGGTGAGTGCCGGGGAGGCTGTGCGCATCTTCACGGGCGCGCCGGTGCCGGAGGGCGCCGATGCCATTGTCATCCAGGAGAACACGGCGCGCGACGGCGTAACGCTGATCGTGCGCGAAGGTACGATTGAGACCGAATTCCTGCGTCCGCGAGGCATGGACTTTCACGAGGGCGCCACGCTGCTGGCGGCCGGGCGGCGCCTGGGCGCCTGCGAGGTCGCGCTGGCCGCGGCCATGGGACATGGCGCGATCGCCGTGCATCGGCGCCCGCGCGTCGCGGTGCTTTCCACCGGCGACGAACTGGCGGCGCCGGGTGCGCGGCCTGGGCCCGGCCAGATCGTGGCCTGCAACCATCTGGCCGTCGGTGCGCTTGCGCAGGCGGCGGGCGGCGAGGTGCGCCAGCTCGGCATCGCGCGCGATGACCGTGAGGATTTGGCCCGGCATTTCGCCGAGGCCACCGGCGCCGACATCCTGGTGACCACCGGCGGCGTCTCCGTCGGGGATCACGACCTCGTCGCGCCGGCGCTGCAGGCGCTGGGCATGGCGCTCGCGTTCTGGAAGATCGCCATGCGGCCGGGCAAGCCGCTGATGTACGGGCGGATGGGGACCACGCGCGTGCTCGGGCTTCCGGGCAACCCGGCGGCGTCTGTGGTGGGCGCCCGCCTGTTCCTGGTGCCGCTGATCTGGCGCCTTTCCGGCCGGCCGGTGGAGGCGGCCCTCGACACCGTCGAGGCGCGTCTGGGCGTGGACGTGGAGGCCAACGGCGCGCGCCAGCACTACATGCGGGCGGTCCTTCGGCCCGGTCCGGACGGACTCGCCGAGGTGGTGCCGTTCCCGCTCCAGCACAGCTCTCTGATCGTTCCTCTGGCGGAGGCGGACTGTCTGCTGGTGCGGCCACCGAACGCGCCGGCGGCCGGCGCCGGCAGCGCGGTGCGCATTCTGCCACTCGACGTATGACGGCGTGCCCGCGTTCGGTTTCTTGCCGGCCTGCTCGCCCGGCGCAGCCGTGGCCGCAGGCGCCTCAATGGGCGCCAGTCCGGCGCGTTGCATTTCCGCGCTTGCGGAACATCCAACGAACATCTATGGTGTTCCCGGTTTGTACGGCGTGGGGCCGGGGTCAGACCCGTGGCCCCTGCCGAGGAGCGATGCCGAGGACGATTTGGCCAGGGGTCTGACCCTGGTCTCCAGGAGGTTCCCCAGGAGGGGTCCAATGCTCACGACCAAGCAGAAGGAGCTGCTCGTCTTCATTCACGAGCGGCTGCAGGAGACGGGGGTGCCGCCCTCCTTCGAGGAGATGAAGGAGGCGCTCGATCTGCAGTCCAAATCGGGCGTACACCGCCTGATCATGGCGCTGGAGGAGCGCGGATTCATCCGCCGCCTGCCGCACCGGGCGCGCGCCATCGAGGTGATCAAGCTGCCCGAGGCGATGCACGGCGGGGCGGCCGAGGGCGGGCCGGCGCGCTCCGGCTTCAGCCCCAGCGTGATCGAAGGCAGCGCGCCGCGCTACCCCAGACAGCTCGCTCCGCCGCCGGATTCCTTCGCCGGCCGGTCCGCCAGCGTGCCGCTGATGGGGCGCATCGCGGCGGGCGTGCCCATCAGCGCCATCCAGAACCACATGCAGGACATCCCGGTGCCGCCCGACCTGGTGGGCTCGGGCGAGCACTTCGCGCTGGAGGTGAAGGGCGATTCGATGATCGACGCCGGCATCAACGAGGGCGACATCATCATCGTGCGCCGCTGCGACACGGCGGAAAACGGCGACATCGTGGTGGCGCTGGTCGACAAGGAGGAGGCTACGCTGAAGCGCCTGCGCAAGAAGGGCGCCTCAATCGCGCTGGAGGCCGCCAATCCCAACTACGAGACCCGCATCTTCGGCCCCGACCAGGTGGACATCCAGGGGCGGCTCGTTGGGCTGATCCGGAAGTTCTGAGGGCGGAGCGGGTGGGGTGAACGCCAGACCGGAGTAGGACCCGATCGGCAATGCCGGGTTGCGGGGCTGCGCGGATGCACCGGCTGCCGCATGCCACGCGGGATCGGCGATACGCGGTCCGCACGGTCCCTCGCCGCCGCCCTCCTGGGACGCTGAGAGGGAAACATGGCGTTCGCGATCAAGGCCGAGGTTCGCGATCCGCGGGCACGGACGTTCGCGTTCAGCGCGCAGAAGACCATGTATGGCGG
>DATBKR010000619.1:0-2355 GCA_036555805.1 Hyphomicrobiaceae bacterium
GTCAGCCCGGCGAGCGCCGAATGCGGGCGCTGCGCACAATAAAATTCGATCCAGTCCCCGATCCCCTTGCGCGCCTCCGTTCCGGTCTCGAATGCTTCGAGGTAGACGCACTCGTACTTCAGGGATCGCCATAGCCGCTCGATGAACACGTTATCCATCCAGCGACCCTTCCCGATCCATGGAGGCCCTGACACCCGCCTCCTTCAGTATACGCGTGAAGCGCGGCGAGGTGAACTGGCTCCCCTGGTCGGTGTTGAAGATCTCCGGCTTGCCGTAAGCCTGTAGCGCCTCCTCCAGGGCCTCGATGCAGAACTCGGTGTCCATTGTGTTCGACAGCCGCCACGCCAGCACCTTGCGGCTCGCCCAGTCCATGATCGCCACCAGGTACAGAAAGCCGCGCCGCATCGGGATGTACGTGATGTCGGCGCACCACACCTGGTTCGGTCGGTCGATGGCGAGGTCGCGCAGCAGGTATGGGTGCACCTCGTGATCCTCGGCCGGCACCGTCGTCCGCGGCTTCTGATAGACCGCACACAGACCCATCTTCTGCATCAGCCGTCGGATGCGCTTGCGCCCGACAACATAGCCCTCACGCCGCAAATGCCGGGCCATCTGGCGGGCGCCGTAGTACGGCGCCTTGAGGTGCTGCTCGTCGATCAGACGCATCAGCCCCAGATTGAGCTCGGTCTCGCCCGCCGGCCGGTAGTAGAATCCCGAGCGGCTGACACCCACCAACTTGCACTGGCGAGCAATCGACAGCGAGGCATGCCCGCTGTCGATCATCTGCCGCCTCCGATCGATGCTCAACGACCGAAGGCCTTCGCTAAAAAATCCCGCTCCACGATCAGCTGCCCGATCTTGGCGTGCAGCTTCTCGATGTCACCCTCGCGCGTCTGGCCCGCGTCGGCCTTGCTCTCAAAGACTGTGCACAAGTTCTCGACCGCCTGCTTCTTCCAGGCGTTGATCATGGTCTGGTGCACTCCGTACTTGGCGCCCAGCTGCGACAGCGTCAGTTCCCCGCGGATCGCCTCCAATGCAACTTTCGCCTTGAATTCCGCGCCGTAACGCTTCCGTGTCGTCTTCTTCATCAGTGCTCGTCCTTATCAGGTCGAGCCAAGCTTAACTGCCTGTCCGATTCGCGGGGGACCACCTCACTTGTGATCTGCGCGATCGCACGTGAGACAAGCAACCAGTTCGAGTGGCAAGCTCATGCGCCGACAGCCGCCAAGCTCGGGCTCGCTCAGGCTGCCATCGATGCGCTAGCCGTCGGCCGGCGGCCGCGTGGGCTGGCTGCCGAGGAGGAGACGGCAGTCGATTTCGCCGCTGAGCTGATGAAAAGGCACGGTGTCAGCGACGAAACCTACGCCGAGGCAGTCCGCTGCTTCGGTGAGCCGGGCGTCGTCGAGCTGGTCGCGCTGGTGGGATAGGCACCTGATTTACAGTCAGGCCTCGTTGCCGCTTGAGTATCTGTGCAGAGCTGGTTGGAGGGGGCGGCTTCGCATCTTGCGGCCTTATTAAAGGCCGCGGCAAGCTGCTTCCCGCATCACCCAGCATCAGATCGAGCGGGCAATCTCGCGAATGCCCGCACCTTGTTTGGCGGAAGGCTGACGGTTCGAACGCCACACCTTGCGGTGCCCACCCGTTTTCAAGACGGGTTGCCGGCCACTCCAGCGGAGCCTTCCCTTGTCATGCTGAAAGCATGCCAGGAACATGGACGTCTCGGCGCGACTTGAACGCGCGACCCCCGCCTTCGGACGGCGGTGCTCTGATCCACTGAGCTACGAGGCGAGGCTAGGCGTCGAGCTGCGCATCCCAGTAGAGATAGTCCACCCAGCTCTCGTGCAGATAGCCGGGCGGAAACGCGCGCTTGGCTGCCAGCAGCTCGTTGAGCGTCGGCTCCTTGGGCAGGCGCCGCGGCTTGATGCGCAGCGAGTTGCCCTTGCCCCGTGTTGCACGGGACGCATGCCGTGACGATGTTCGACCAAGTCGTCTGCCCGCCGCGCGAGCGCGGAACGACATGCTCGAACGTCAGCGCCGACGCCGCGAGTGCTTGGCCGCAGTACTGACAGGTAAAGCGATCGCGCAGGAACACGTTGAAGCGCGTGAAGGCGACGCGCCGCGGCGGCCGCTGATACTTGCGCAGCGCCACCACCGACGGCAGCCGAATCCGCGTGGACGGGCTGCGGGCGCATGCGTCGTACTCGGCTACGACCGAGACGCGCTGGCTGAACACGGCGCTGATCGCGTCTTGCCACGACAGCAGCGAGAGCGGGAAGTAGCTCATCGGCCGGAAGTCGGCGTTGAGCACGAGCGCAGGATGCGCAGACATAGACATTGCGGACCTCCTTTCGTGGT
>DATBKR010000620.1:0-5178 GCA_036555805.1 Hyphomicrobiaceae bacterium
GCGAAAATCTGCAGCACCGCGGGGCGCTTCGCGCGCGAGGCCGGAAAGCGATATGCCAGCAGGAAACCCGTAGTGGCGCCTCGGCCGATCTCCCTGGGTCCGGATGCCCGCGATGCCGAAGCGGACCACCTGCAATTTATCCTCTTGCGTGCGGCCGGGAGTGGGCCGCGCGACCGAGCGACCGGAGCAAGATGCCCGCTGCAACGACTATGGTGACCATGCCGTCGCGTCAGGCGGGCTGATACGGCTTCACCTTCACGCTGCCCTCCCGCACGCGCATCTGCCAGGCATCATAGCGCGCCTGCATCCTGAGCAGCGTCTCCATCTTCACGCCGAACGCCTTCTCGAACCGCAAAGCCATCTCCGGCGACAGCGCCGCCTTGCCGTTCAGAAGCTGCGACAGCGCGGGGCGGCCCACGCCCAGCACCTCCGCCGCGTCCGTCACGCTGATCTCATCCGGCAGCACGGAGCGTTTGAGAAACGCTCCCACATGCACCGGTTCGAAATTAGGCTTGACCGCCATGCACGCCTCTAGTGGTAGTCCTCATAATCCAGATCGATCAGTTCGTTCGTCGCCGCATCGTAGCCGAACGTGACCCGCCAATTGGGCGTGACCGACAAGCTGAATGTTCCCGCCCGGTCCCCCGTCAGCCGATGCGGCTTGTACTTCTTCAGGTCGAAGATCTCGCCGATCTCTTCCATGTCCAGCAGAAAGGTCATGATGTCGCGTATCTTCTCCACATACGCGGTCGGCAAACCCTTCGTCTGCCCTCTCTCGACGAAAGCCTTCAAACCCTTATGCCGGATGTTGCGAATCTCCATGCCCGCAACCCTAGCATGTCAGCCATTATCCTAACACATGTGTTGCCTGTTGCGCAACACAAAACAAACGATGCCGGAACCCGCAAAACCACCTATATTCATGGTGCATCTCACGCTGCCGGCCGGGTCCGCCAGCTTCACAGGAAAGCCGCATCCGTGATCCGCGTCATGGATATCGAAACCACGGGCACCGATCCCGCCTCCGCGGGCAATGGTGCCTGCGGCCGGGACCCTTGACAGTGCGGGTCTCGGCTTGCCGAAAAGGTTCGACATTCGCGTTCTCCAAAAGATTGGACGATCGCGATGGCAGGTTGACCATGCTTGCGCCAGTCACGCACAAGGCATGCGGCAACCGCGTTGCCGTGAACCGGCCGCCGCACTTGCCATCGCGCCTCTGGTAGGAGCTGGAACCCCTTGTTGCCGCGGAAGGTGCCCGTGGCGTCCATTGGCGTGCCGTCAACCTAAGTGGTCTCCGTCCATCTTGCAGCACCGCGCTTGCCTCTTTCCGGGGTGGGATCACCGCCGACAATCGCATGGCGCTCGGGTCAGGACTTCTTGAGATTGCAGAGCGTATTGCCGCCCCACTTACGCCCCTCCGTCACGCAGCCTGTCCTCTTGCAGCTCCTCAAATGCTCCTTGCAGATAGAGCAGTCCGGCGTCTTGCCGGACGCCACGCAGCGCTGCTGACATATCGCGTAAAACGCACTGCAAGAGGTCTGTGCCGAGGCCTCGAGGGCGAGCGTGCCCAGCAGCGCCAGCGCGAAACCGCAACAGGCAACGATCTTCTTCATGGCGACGCCTCCAACGCCAGTCTGTTTGCGCGCGAAGCCGCGTGCGCAATCCCGGACCCGCCGGGCGGAAGCCCGAACCGGTCCGAGACGCGCGAACCCGCACCATGCCGACATGCCGCCGAGCCGCTCGCGGGCAGGCGGATGCGGTTGATTTGACAGCGCGCTGCGGAAAGCGGCACGTGCCAAGTGATGCAGATTGTTCAAGGGGCTCTGAAAATGCTATGCTTCCAACGGGTTCCGCGCAATTTATGAGGGCGGGCAGTGGGGGCGCTGCGGTTCGATGGCTTTACGCTAGACCGATCGGGACCGCTGCTGTCGCTGAGGCGCGGGGGCAAGGACGTTGCCCTTCGCCCGCAGGCGCTGAAGGTGCTCGCCTATCTCGCCGGCCGGCCAGGCCGGGCCGTCAGCAACAACGAGCTGATCGAGAACTGCTGGGAGGAGGGCAAGCGGAAACTTACGTACGTCAATTCCGTGGCCCAGTGCATCAAGGAAATCCGGGACGCGCTCGGCAAGACGAAGAAGCCCATCATCCGGACGCTGCCGCGGCAAGGCTATGTGTTCGTCGCCCCTGTCTCGGAGGCGGCCGCGACCCTGCCAGACCCGCCAAATGCGCTTGCGCCGGCAGCCCCGGAAGAAAAGCTGGCGGCACAGCCACTTGTGAGCATATGGCCGTGGAGGACGCCAGCCTTTCTGAGGGACCGGCTGCCCCTCGCCGCAGGGTTGACGGTCGCGATCGCGGCGGCTGTCTGGCTCGTCTGGAGCTGGGCGGCACGGCCCACTGAGCTCACCATGATGGCGGTGCCCTCCCTTGTCGTGCTTCCGTTCACCAATTCGGGCAGCGCCTGGGGCGGGAGCGGCGGGCAAGAGGCACTCGCCCAGGAAATCGCAACGCAGCTCTTGCGGGTCCCCCGCGGTTTCAAGATCATCGTTAAGTCTCCCCCCGCTTACAAGGACAAGCGCCCGGATCCCAAGACCATCGGCCGCGAACTCGGCGTGCGCTACGTCGTGCTCGGCGCCATGCGTCGCGACGGAGACGCGGTCCGCGTCGATGTGCAGTTCATCGAGACGGACACCGACCGGCAACTCTGGGCGGAGCCCTTCGAATATGCGCCGGGCGAGGCCGGGGCGCAGAACCGCATGGCCATGCGGATTGCGCGGCTCGTGACCGAGCGGATCACCGCTGTTGAAAGCAAGCGTTCGCTCCCCGCCCATCCCAAGGCCGAGCACTATGCGATCATGGGCCGGGCGCTGTGGGCCGGCGAGCGCGATGCCAAGATCACGCTCGAAGCAATGGCACTGTTCAAGAAGGGGCTCGACCTCGACCCGAACTCTGTGCCCGCATTGCAGGGCTACGCCCGCGCCAAGATTTCCGCCGTGCTGGCCGGCTGGGTGCCGGAGGACCAGGGCCCGCTGTGGCTCAACGACGCCGAACAGGCCATCAATCGGGTCGTTGCCCAGCGGCGGACCAGCTACGGGGCTTACCGCCTGCGCGGCTCGCTCTTGCGGGCGCGGGGCGAGTGGGAACCGGCGGTCAAGGCGTTGCAGCACGCACTCGTTCTAAATTCAGACTACGCGGAGGCGCGTGCCGAGCTCGGACGTGTGAAGATCGAGCTTGGCCTCGCCGAGGAAGCGCTCGACGACATCCGCAAGGCCATCGCCCTGAGCCCCACCGACTCTGCTTCCCTTGCGGGTTGGCGCCTGTGGGCGGGCGAGGCCGCCGTCCATATCGGGGATTACGTGGCAGCCGTCGATTGGCTCGAGGGAGCACGCCAAGCGAACCAGGCTGACTTCAGTCCGCTTCCCTGGCTGGCGGTGGCCTATGCCGGGATTGGCCAGGAGGACAAGGCCCGCGCGGAGATGAGCACCTATCTTGCGAAGGCGCCGGGCTTCACCCTCGCGGCCTGGAACCGGGACAATCCGCGCAGCCACCATCCCGTGGTTGCCGAGCAGCGTGCGCGCATCGCTGAGATGCTGCGCCGCTTGGGCGTTCCCGAAGGGGACACTCGAACGAGCGCGGCTCGCGTTGAGGACCAATAGATGTGAACCTTCAGGAGGCTGTTCATTCTGTCCGAACCGGGAACGCCGATCTCGTTCAAAACGTCAGTCATTTGCCCGGGGATCGAATGAACACCCTGTCAATCGGCGCGGGACCTTCACCCTCATGCTGGCGGTGCACCTGGCGCACGTGACGAAGCGCCTGCGCATTCGGCTGCGGTTTCAACATTGCGCCGATGTGGCACCCGCTGCGTTTGGCCGAGGACTTCGCGGTAGCCGACATCCTGACAAAAGGGCGAACGGTGTTCGCGGTGGGGCGCGGCTATCATACCAGCGCACCTAAGGTTTGACCTTGGGGATCCAGGGGTGCGAGCACAGCGAGGTGATGCGGCCGGTCTCGGCGCGGAGTCGGTTCCAGGCGTTGCAAGCGGCGTCGACGATGGCGTCGTAGTCGTTGTGCAGCCGCAGCGAGAGGAAGCGCTCCTTCATGTACTCCCACACCCACTCGACCGGGTTGAGCTCGGGCGAGTAGGGTGGCAGCGGCACGAGCGTGATGTTTGCCGGCACCCGCAGCGCCTCCGCGCCGTGCCACCCGGCCTGGTCGAGGATCAGCGCGACGTGCTCGTCCTCGCCGATGGTTGCGGCGAACTGATCGAGGAACTGCTGCATCGCCTCGGTATCGGCATAGGGCAATACGAGCGCGAAGGCATTGTCGGTGCCGGGCTCGACCGCCGCGAAGATGTAGGCGAACGTGAAGCGCTTGTCGCACAGGCCCGGCGGGCGCTCGCCCCGCTTCCACCAGATGCGGCACACGCGACCCTTCTGGCCGATGCGGGACTCGTCCTGGAAGAACAGGCGCAGGCGCTTGTCTTTATGCGTATACTGAAGTTTTTTCAGGAGTTGCGGGGCTCTTTTTAAAGGCCTCCTGCGAGGCCGGGTCTTTTTGCGGGTGGCTGGGACGCGCCTTTTGTCGCGACAGTCCCAGGCTTCGCAGCAGACGACCCATCGAGCCGGGGTGCATGGTCTTGCCGAACCGCTGCTCGCAGATCCGCACCAGGTCCTCGCGCGTGAAGGCGCAGATGCCGTCGACCTCGGGGTCGGGTCCTGTCATCACGATGGTGAAGAGCTCCGCCTTCTCGTCGGGCTCCAGCCGTGGCGGCCGACCGCTGCCCCAGCGATCAAGCAGGCCATCGATCCCGTGCTCGTTATAGCGGATCACCCAATCGCGCAGCGTCTGCCGATCCATGCCGCCCGCCTCTACCGCTGCCTTCCGGTCCACGCCGTCGAGCGCATTGGCGATCGCCAGCAGGCGCCGCGCCACCCGCGCGTCCGCCTCGGCCTTGGCCAGCTTGCGCAGCATCACCGGCGTCCGATCCTTGCGTATCTCCAGAGCTGGCATGGTCCCTCTCTCCGCGAATCATCGCGACAAAGGGAATCACGCCTCAAGGCTCACGGGAATCCCTGCCGAGCAACAGGAGTCGTTCATTTCGAGCGCTGGTATCACACGCGCGAGGTGCAGACCTCCGGGGCGCCGATGCACGACGCCGATGCCAACCGTGAACCGTTCGAC
>DATBKR010000621.1:0-4606 GCA_036555805.1 Hyphomicrobiaceae bacterium
CGCGGCCAACAGCGAGCGGGGGAGGCTCCGCTCGGGATCGCGCACCTCGTTGATGATGTAGGTGGCCGCGTTCCAGCCGGAGTAGGAGTACATCACGAACACCAGGCTGATGGCGAACGGCGCACTCAGGATGTAACCGACATCCTGGGCCGAGGGCGCAAAGGAGATGGGCTGCGGCGTGCCCACGGCAAACCCGGCCACGATGAAGCCGGCGATCAGCACGACCTTGATGGCGGTGGACACGTTCTGGAACAGGCCGCTCTGGCGGACACCGGTGAGGTGGACGAGCGACACGATCCAGGCGAGCGCCAGCCCGAGCAGCAGCGGCGGCGACCCTGGCACGGCGCCCTCGAAGTAGGTGCCGAAGGCCATCGCGGCGAGCGCAATGGGGGCGGCGAACCCCACCGTCGCCGAGATCCAGCCGGCCAGGAACCCGACAGCGGGATGATAGATGCGCGACAGGAAGTTGTACTCGCCGCCCGAACGCGGCAGCGCCGCCGCCAGTTCCGCGTAGGAGAGCGCCCCGCACAGCGCGGTGACGCCGCCCACGATCCAGAGCATCAGCAGCGAGAAGGCGGACGGCAGGCCGCGCACCTGGAAGCCGAGGCTGGTGAACACGCCGATGCCGATCATGTCGGCCACCGCGATGGCCGCGGCCGTGACTGCAGACACCCTGGCGAGGTCCATGGAGCGCTGATCGCTCGGGGCGGTGTTCGTCTGGTCCGGCATGGTTGTCGGCGCTCCGATAGGCGTGCGGAGGAGGGCGTATCAGGGAGCGTGGGGATCAACAACGCTTTTCGGATTCCCTCGCCGTCTCCCGCGTCCCGGCCGCGATAAGGAGCAGGCCAGGCTCTCAGACCCCGGCCCCTGCAGCCTATCGCCCTGAGACATCCCAGAGGCTTTCCCGATCAAGGGCCCCTCGCGACTGCCCGTGACAGCGCGAGCGCGCCACGCCTACTCGCAGCCGGATTCAGCGGCTTTCGCTGCGAACCTGCCGCCAGATGGCCTACGGCAGATTCGTGCTACACGAGCCGACATGCTCGCCCAAGATCTCCCGAGGTTGAGGATTAGCGCATTGCTGATACGATACCGGAAGGTCGCTGAGCGAGCGCGAAGGGTCGTCGGATCAACCAGAGGCAGGCGCGATCATGGATCGGCCGGTAACTCCTCAACTTCACCCCCAGTGACCGTCTCGCATCCTCCAAGGATGCGAGGAGGTGGGAGAGGACGATGACGGACGGGAAATCGATTTCAGATCATTGGGCAACCGGCGATGTCTACGCGCGCATCATGGAGGCGATATCGGCAGCATCGCTTTCACCCGACGCCATAACGCTGGAAGAATTGGCGCCAGTCGATCATTTTCACGCGCGTGGACTTCGCGCTACCGTCGAGCTCGCCGACCTTCTACCGATTGGGTCAGGCCAACACATCCTGGATATCGGTTGCGGCATTGGCGGTCCGGCGCGCTATCTGGCAAAGTGCTTTGGCTGCCGGGTAAGTGGCGTCGATATCACAGGGCCTTTTGTTGAAGCGGCCAACAAATTGAACGTGCTCCTGAAAATGGATGGTCAAGTCGAAGTTAGATTAGGTGACGGGCAGCACCTGCCATATGGCGATGGAATGTTTGATGGCGGTTACGCCCAGCATGTGACCATGAGTGTTGCAGACCGCGATCGGTTTTTTGGGGAAGCATTTCGCGTGCTAAGACCCGGTGCTTTCTTTGCCATCACCGAACACGGTCTCGGGCCCAAAGGCAATCCGCACTATCCGCTCCCGTGGTCAGAAGATGGAAGCGGAGCCTATCTCGTCGCGCCCGCGGATACTGTGGCTTACCTCGAGAAGGCTGGCTTCGTTGACGTCAAGGTGGAAGACACAGGTGCGAAATACCTCACGGGTTACCGACGTGCCATAGAGCTTGCTGCTCAAGGCGCTCTGCCGGCGCTTGGCATTCACATTCTGATGGGACAAACGGCTCCCGCAAAAACAAGAAATGCAGCTCGCAATATCGAAGAAGGTCGAACGCATCCCATCCAAGTCATTTGCTATAAGCCTCGTTGATGTTTGATATCGGGGCTGAGCGATGTCGCGCTTGACAAAGGGCACGTTCTTGAAGCTGTAGCCGATTGGCAGGCGTTCGTCCTTGGCGCGCTGATGGTCGGTCATGTCGACGTCCCTTGGGCGGTCGGGCATGGAGTTACGCTTATCAGCGGGCATCGGGCCGCACCGGCGTTTCCAGCACCTCGATGAGGCCGCCGGTGGACATATCGATGATGGGCGCACCTCCCCGCTCCTCGATCCATCCGCGCACACGCACGGTGCGGCCCTCCAGGCCCCTGGCGTTGCCGGCGTAGGCGCCGAGCAGCCCGCTGTCGTCGCGGCGCAGCGAGACCGAGAAGGCGTGTCGCCAGTCGCGGCCGAAGTTGAGGTAGATGGTGTCGCGCACCTGGGCGACGCGGACGAGCCTGCCCTCCACGATCTGGAAGGTGGTGCGGTAGCGCATGAGCTCTGCGGGCTTGTCGGCCGGTCGCACCTGGTAGGCCGCTTCCCCCCACAGCCCCAGGCCGGCCTCCCGCGCGCCACGCTCGGCAGCGAGCAGCTCGTCGCGGCACTCGCGGTGGTCTGCCAGCGCATAGGCGCGGGCGCGGCCCCGTTCGAGCAGCGCGCCCTGGACCCAGCGCCTCGCCTCCCCCTCAATGAGGAACGCGTGCGCCTGCAGGCGCCCGTAGCGGTCCGCGCGGGCGCCGGCAAAGCCGAGCGCAATGGATTTGCCGAGCACGAGGGCGCGAAGCGCCTCCAAAGTCGCCGTTTCCATCGGCCATGTGCCAGGCTCCGCATCCGCGTCGGCCGCGCGCGGTGCGAGCGCCCCGATCAGGCGCAGTTCCCTTCCATCGTCGAGTACCACTGTCTCCCCGTCGACGATGCGGGTGACCGAATGGGTTGGACCGGGCTCCAGCCGGCCACACGGCGTGTCGCCCAGGGCGCGCGCGCCGGGGTGGACCGCGATGGCCAAAGTGAAGGCGACGCAACCGGCGAGTGTTGGCACTATGCACCGCATGCGGGCACCTCCCGACGATGGAATGGGAGCCATCCGCCGTCGGAAGTAACGTAGACGTGCCGCAAGTCAAGCCGGTGCTTATTCCAGCTCTGCGATCAGCCGGGCGAGCAGGGTGGCACGCGGCACCAGCGACGACACCAGGATGTGTTCCTCGTGCGTATGGGCGCCGCCGCCCATCGCGCCGAGACCGTCCAGGGTGGCGACGCCCATGGCGCCTGTGAAGTTGCCGTCGGAGCCGCCGCCATGCTGGGCGTGCGGCAGGTCGAATCCCAGTTCGCCGGCGATCCGCTTGGCGCGCTCGTAGAGGGCCATGGTGCCGGCATGGGCCGTCCACAGCGGGCGCACGGGGCCGCGCTCCACCTCGATGCGAACGTCGGCGCGCACGCCGGCGAGGCCGTCCATCACCCGGCCGATCTCGGCGAAGGTGGCCTCGTCGCGGGCGACGCACAGCGCTTGGGCGGTGCAGGTCATGGGCACGCAATTGACCCACTGGCCGCCGTGTACGACGCTGACGGCATAGGTGGGGCCGTTGTCGAAGTCGGAGCGGATCTCCAGTTCCTCGATGAGCTGCGCCATGGCGCGGACGGCCGACCGCCCGTCCCTGTTGGTCCAGCCGGAGTGTGCCGGCCGGCCGTGGGTGGTAAGGAAGAAGCGCTGGAAGGCGTGGCGGCCGGTCGTCACCTCGCCGCGCGGGCCTTTGGCGGGCTCCGGTATCAGCACATACTTGTGGCGTCTGGCTTCGGCCTCGATCAGCTCACGCGAGGTGGGGCTGCCGATCTCCTCGTCGGGGTTGATGACGATCGTCAGCGGGAGCTTGAGGGCCCTGGCGTCGATCGCAGCCCTCAGCGCCGCCAGTGCGATCACCGTGCCGCCCTTCATGTCGTAGATGGCCGGGCCGAAGCACGTGTCGCCCTCGCGGCGGATGGGCAGCTGTCTGGCGAGGGTGCCGACGGGGTGCACCGTATCGGCGTGGGCGATCATCAGGATGCCCGCGCCGTCCTCGCCGCCGACGTTGCCCAGCCGGCAGCGCAGCATGTCCCCGAAACCGTCGCGGCCAGGGAGTCGCTCGATGGCAAAGCCGAGCGCACCGATGCGAGGCGCCGCGAAGTCCAGCATCCGGTTCACCGCCGCCGCATCGTAGGTCGGGCTCTCGATGCGAACCCAGTCGAGCAGCTCGGCGAGAAGCGCATCGGCCGAAAACGCGGACGGCGAGATCATGTGGGACCCCCAAGCAGCTTCTCATGCCCCTCCAGTGTCGGCACAATCGGCTGCGGAGGGCAACCGCGTTCGGCGGTGGGGCTGCTGCCTGACGCGGCTTGAAGTGAAACGACAAAAGCCGTCGCTGGTGGGCGACGGCTTTCGGAGGGCATTGTGAAGAAGGGATTCTCGATGCTTCACCCCTCGGCAGACCTGGCAACGACCTACTCTCCCACGTCTTGAGACGAAGTACCATCGGCGCAGGGGCGTTTCACGGCCGAGTTCGGAATGGGATCGGGTGCAGCCACCCCGCTATAATCACCAGGTCGGCTGAAGGGTGAAGTGCAACTG
>DATBKR010000622.1:0-3261 GCA_036555805.1 Hyphomicrobiaceae bacterium
CGCCTGGCCGCGCTCGAAGAAGTTGCCGAAGTAGAACGCGAACGCGCCCGTCAGGGCGACGAAGATCACCAGGAACACGGTGGCGATGGGCGTGGCGAAATAGGCCTGGAGCTCGCGCTTGGCGACGATCCAGACGATACGGAACGTGTCAGGCATGGCTGTTGCGCTCGTCCAGGTCGGAGGAGGTGATCTGCCGGAAGACGTCGTCGAGCTTGCCGCGCTCCACGAAGATCTCGTCCACCGCCAGCGACTTCTGGCGGATGGCGGAGGCCACGTCGGTGACGATGCCGGCGCTGTTTTTCGGGATCGCCCGCAGCTCCAGCTGGCCGTTCGCGGCGCCCACCGTCTCGACCTCCTTGACGCCCGCGACGGCGGCCAGCGCACCGCGCACCGCATCGGCCTTGTCGCCGGCGACGCGGATGGTGACCGCCCCGTGGTAGGGCACGCGCTTCATGAGGTCCTCCGCGGTGCCGTCGGCGACGATGCGGCCCTTGTTGATCACGACGGCGCGGGTGCACACGGCCTCCACCTCTTCCAGGATGTGGGTGGAGACGATAATGGCCTTCTCCCTTGCCATCTCAATGATGAGCTGGCGCACGTGGTGCTTCTGGTTGGGGTCGAGCCCGTCCGTGGGCTCGTCCATGATCAGCACCTCCGGCTCGTGCAGGATCGCCTGGGCGATGCCGACGCGGCGCTTGTAGCCCTTGGAGAGCGTCTCGATGGTCTGGTCGAGCACCGGGCCGAGACCGGTGCGCTCCACCGCCTTGCCCACGGCGCGCACGAGGGCGTCGCCCTCCAGGCCCCTCAGCTCGGCCACGAACGCCAGCAGCCCCTTCGGTGTCATCTCGGCGTAGAGGGGCGCCCCCTCGGGCAGGTAGCCCAGGCGCTGCTTGGCCTGCCTGGCCTGCTCCTGCACATCGAAGCCGGCGATGCGGGCGCTGCCGGCGTCCGGCTCCAGGAAGCCGGTGATGAGGCGCATGGTGGTGGATTTGCCTGCCCCGTTCGGGCCCAGGAAGCCCAGAACCTGCCCGCGTGGCACCGTGAGGCTGATGCCGTCAACGGCCTTGAGTGCGCGGAAGCTCTTGGTGAGTCCGTCCGCCTCGATCAGGGCTGTCATCGTTTCCCCTCCGACGTTCTTTTAGCGATCTGCTCGCCAAAAGGTCTCGCCAAGTCAAATGAACATGCCTTCATGAAAGGGCGGTAACGAGGTGGTCGCTTGCCGGCCTTGCGTTGCCGCGCGCCAAAACGGCGGCGGGCGCCCGTGGCCGCGCTGCGGCAGCGCCGCGACGCGCTCGGCGGCCCACCGCTTGGCCGGCGTCTTGTAAGAGAGCCGCAGACGGTGTCAAGGGAGAGGGTACCGCAGCTCCGCAGGCGCCGCGCCGGGGCCACGTCGTCGCACACGCAGGGCCCTCCACCTCAACGTGCCCACCCACCCCCGTCTCCCGGTGGGCGCGCACACTGCCGCCCCACTGCCGCCTCTGCCGCCTTGGGCGCCCTTTCCCTCGGTCTGCCGCGGTGCTATGAGGGCCCAGCGATTCCACAAAGGGCGGCTGAACGGGCCGCGTGCCGGGGGCGAGCCTCCCGGCGCGCCGTATTCGGTCAACCTGAGGAGCGAGGAGAGCGAACATGGCGCAACGGCCCGTCCTCAACGAAGCGAGCGTGGCGCTGACCTTCGACGATGTCCTGCTCCAGCCCAGCGCCTCCAGCGTGCTCCCCGCCGAGGCGGACGTATCGTCGCGGGTGACGCGCGAGATCGTCCTCAAGATCCCCGTGCTGTCCTCGGCCATGGACACCGTGACCGAAGGGCCTCTCGCCATCGCCATGGCTCAGGCGGGCGGTATCGGCGTGATCCATCGCAACCTGGCACCCGAGGTGCAGGCCGAGCAGGTGGCCATGGTCAAGCGCTACGTGGCGGGCATGGTGGTCAACCCGGTCGCCATCCAGCCCACCGCCACCCTGCGCGATGCCTGGCGCCTGATGGAGGCGCACAAGATCTCCGGCGTGCCGGTGGTCGAGGGCGGTGCGCAGGGCCGGCTGGTGGGCATCCTCACCAACCGCGACGTGCGCTTCGCCACCAACCCCAAGACGCCGGTGTCGGAACTGATGACACGCAAGCTCGTCACCGTGAAGGACGGCGTGAGCCGCGAGGACGCTCAGCGCCTGCTGCATCAGCACCGCATCGAGAAGCTGCTGGTGGTGGACGACGAGTTCCGCTGCGTCGGCCTGATCACCGTCAAGGACATCGAGAAGGCGCTCAAGTATCCCAACGCCTGCACCGACGAGCAGGGCCGCCTGCGCGTGGCCGCCGCCACCAGCGTGGGCGACGACGGCTTCCAGCGCGCCGAGCGGCTGATGGATGCCGGCGTCGACCTGGTGGTGGTGGACACAGCGCATGGGCATTCGAGCCGGGTGCTCGACATGGTGAAGCGCATCAAGAAGCAGTCGAACCGCGTTCAGGTGATCGCCGGCAACGTCGCCACCGGCGACGGCACCCGGGCGCTGATCGACGCAGGCGCCGATGCCGTGAAGGTGGGAATCGGCCCCGGCTCCATCTGCACCACGCGGGTGGTGGCGGGCGTGGGCGTGCCGCAGCTCACCGCCATCATGGATGCGGTGGAGGTGGCCGCCCGGCAGGACGTGCCGGTGATTGCCGACGGCGGCATCAAGTATTCCGGCGACCTGGTAAAGGCGCTCGCCGCCGGCGCCGAGTGCGCCATGATCGGCTCGCTGCTGGCCGGCACCGACGAGGCGCCGGGCGAAACGTATCTCTACCAGGGCCGTACCTACAAGGCCTACCGCGGCATGGGCTCGGTCGGCGCCATGGCGCGCGGCAGCGCCGACCGCTACTTCCAGCAGGAGGTGAAGGACACGCTGAAGCTGGTGCCCGAGGGCATCGAAGGCCAGGTTCCCTACAAGGGCCCGGTGGACGGCGTGCTGCATCAGCTGGTCGGCGGCCTGCGCGCCGGCATGGGCTACGTCGGCGCCGCGAGCCTCAAGGACCTGCGCGAGCGCGCCCGCTTCGTGCGCGTCTCGCCCTCGGGTGTGACGGAGGGCCATCCGCACAGCGTGGGTATCACCCGCGAGGCGCCCAACTACCAGCAGAATAGTTAGAATATCCGACACGCGAATGAAGCGGGCGCGCTCGCGCAGCGCTTTCAGGTCGGCAGCGCCGAGGTAGCCCATGCCGGCGCGCAGGCCGCCGACCAGCTGGTGCAGAACGCCGTCGACCGGGCCTTTGTGCGGCACCTGGCCTTCGATGCC
>DATBKR010000623.1:0-3450 GCA_036555805.1 Hyphomicrobiaceae bacterium
TCACCGCCTCCGCCCTGCTCACCATGCTCGCCTACGCCTGGACCAACCTGCTTGCCCCCTCGGCCGTCGGCCCCGCATCGAGCCTCAAGGCCCGCCTCGCCGGCCTCGCCGCCGCCGACACGCCCCGCGAGGTCTGAGCCATCGTGCCCAGGAGGTTCACGGAGGTTCACGCGGCTATCCGGCCAGCTGCAGTTGCAGAACCTGCTCGCCGCGCTTCACTACCACCAGCCAGCCGCGTTGGCGCTGCTTGAGGGCGGCGTCCAGCTGGGCGACCGTGCCGATCCGCTCGCGGCCCACCTGCATGATGATGTCGCCGGGCTGGAAGCCGAGCCTGGCCGCCGTGGAGCGAGGACGGACGGAGAGGATCACCACGCCTTCGTCGGCGTCGATGCCCAGCTCCTCGGCCGAGCCCGGCAGGATGTTGGCCACGCGCGCCCCATCGAAGGGGTGGCCGCCGGACAGGTCGCGGGCATCGAGTGCGCCCGAGGGTGCCGCGCGCAGTGCGATCTCCAACTCGGTGCGCCGGCCCTTGCGCACCACCTCCAGCTGGGCGCGGTTGCCGATGCCACGCGTGGTGAGCCGGTAGAGCACGGCGCGTGCGTCGTCCACGTCGTGGCCGTCCACGCCCACGATCACGTCGCCGGCCTGCAGGCCCGCCTGGGCCGCCGGGCTGTTGTCGTGCAGGCGCGTGACGACGGCGCCCGCAACCCGGTCGAGCTTCAATTCCTCGGCCAGTTCGCGCGTGACCCCCTCGAGCTTGGCGCCGAGCCACGGCCGCTCCAGCTTGCGGCCGGTGAGCGCGCCATCGACCACAAGCCTGACGAGATTGGACGGGATCGCAAAGCCGATACCCTGCGAGCCGCCCGAGCGCGTGAAGATGGCCGTGTTGATGCCCACCACGCGGCCGGCCATGTCCACCAGCGCGCCGCCCGAGTTGCCGGGGTTGATGGCGGCGTCGGTCTGGATGAAGGCCTGGGCGTCGGAGCGCGTCACCTGACTACGGCCGAGGGCGGAGATGATGCCGCTGGTCACCGTCTGCCCGACGCCGAACGGGTTGCCGATGGCGAGCACCATGTCGCCCACCTCGGCGGCGTCGGAATCGGCGAAGTCCAGGTGCGGGAAGCGGCCGCCACCATCGAGCCGCAGCACCGCGATGTCGGTCTTCTCGTCCTGCAGGAGCACCTTGGCATTCAGCTCGCGGCGGTCGGCCAGCACCGCGCTGATCTGCGCCGTGCCGGCCACCTTGAGTACGTGGGCGTTGGTCACGACTACCCCATCGGGGCTGACGATGACGCCGGAGCCGAGCGAACTCTGCACGCGCTCCTGCGGCATGCCGAACGGGTTGTCACCGAAGAAGCGGCGGAAGATTGGGTCGTCCGCAAAGGGCGACACGAAGGTGCGCGCCTGGCCGCGCACGTACACGTTGACGACGGCGGGGGCCGTGCGCTTGACGATCGACGCGAAGGAGTACTGCGCCGCCTCGCGCGAGGGCGGCACCTCCCTCTGCTGCCCCACCGCCGGGCCTGCGCCGGCGAGCGCGAGCGTCGCCAGGGCCGCCGCGGCCATCGTTGCGCCTCTACGGTCCACCGGCAGCCGAATCATAGTGAGCCCCCCGCGCGCTTCGATGCTGTCCAACGCGGCGCGTGATTATAATCCGGCGCCCGCCTGCGCAAGAGGGGCACGGTGCCCCGGACGCGCCTCACAGCCAAGTCTGGCCCCTGCCGCACTCGCCGCATCGGAACCATGCATCGAGTTTCGTCCGAGGGCCGGATCGGAAGCGCAGAGGCGCGGGCTGGTGCTGCCGGTGTGGATTGAACACACGACCTCTCCCTTACCAAGGGGCGGTTCGTATGATCATATCCCGCTGACATCAATCATCCTTTTCTCTGGGTCGCGCCATCACGTGTCAGAGCCGTGTCCGGCGTGCCGAAGAGTCCGTCGTCGAACGACGCGACGACCTTGCGCCGGTGCTCCGGCGCGTCGAGCGTGTAGCCCATGACGGACCGCTCGTCGATCCACCCACCCTGCTCCATGGCACCCTTGATATCTCCGCGGAATCGCGTGGCCAGCATGTGGCGGAACCAGTGCTGTGTCACCCTGCCAATGAGCCGGTGTGCGGCCCGTCCACTGGCGACAAGGTCGGCGGCAGCATCTCGGTCACCGCGATCGAGGAACTGGCGGGCCTTCTCGAACGTGGACCGCCGGAGCGCCTTGCGAGCGCGGCGCTTCATCGCATTGAAGGCTGTCTTGTTCTGGGTGCCCTCGGTTTCGGCCGAGTAGGGCTTGCCCCGGTGCGTCAGGAATAGTGGCCCTTCGCGGTCGTGCAGGCGACCACGCACTTTAAGGTACTCCCGGATCGCCTCGGCAGCACGTGCGTGCAGAACGGCCGTCACCGTCTCCCCGTTCTTGGTGTCGTGGAACGTGATCTGCTCCCGACCGTCGGCCAGGATCACGTCGCAGAGCCGGCACCCCTGAAGGATCGACGAGACGCGCGCGCCGGTTGACCACTCGGTCCAGAGCTGAGCAGCTAGGTGCGGGGCCGCGTGCCCGAGCATGAAGTCTATGAGTCGCGGCGACAGGTCGGTGACCGCCCGCCTCCTGCGCCTGCGCGGGTTGCGCGCCTCCTTGTCGCGATCGATCACGGGGATGGTGCCCCAGCGCCTGGGCTTCTTGGCGCACCAGGAGAGGAAGCCCAAGAGTGCATTGAGAAAGCGCTCGCGCGTCTCGGAGCTGTTGCCCGCGTGGCGGGCATCGACGAAGGCCGACCACTCCGACTCCAGTACTTCGCCCACGCGCCGCAAGCCAAAGGCGGCCGTGATCTCCTGGATCACCTTGACGGTGGTGCGGCCAAGTGCACGTTTGCGCTTACGGTTCAAGTACGCCTTGGCTGCGACCGAAAGGTGAGGACCTGGCCGCGGCTTGTCGGCGAGCTCACCCCGGATGTCCTCCTCGATGCGGCGCCGTTCCGCGTCGGCGTCCTCGTACCGTTCCGTGATGGCCGGTAGGCGAGTACTTCTGCGAACGCGAATTCGGCGTCCTTGAGCGATGACCGTCCCGTGAACGTGCCAGTGGCCATCGCGTTCGACGACCTCAAGTCCGGCTGGGCGTCGGCGTCGCCCTCCTTTGCGCTTTCCGCCTTTATGGCGATGCGCAGGAGCTGGAATTGGGGCTCGGTCCATACGGGCGTCTTCCCGATGTGGTCGTGGAACTGGAAACGTTGCTCGCTCGGCCGTCGGCGCTTGTCGTCAGCCAGCAGAGATTGCAGCCACCGCGCCGACTTGCGCAAGCGGGTGGCGACCTCGGCGAGCGTCAGGTCCTCCGGCGGCAGCCGGCTGGAGGTCATGGCCGGATCTCCAGCCCGAGGGGGATCGTGGCCGCGTCGATGGCCGCCAGAGCCATCCGGAGCACCGGGCGCGCATCTTCCAGGCGGACGCTCGGGTCGCCGGAGGC
>DATBKR010000624.1:0-4899 GCA_036555805.1 Hyphomicrobiaceae bacterium
CCTTGGCATCGCGAAAATCGCGCATGGGATCGATCCTCTGCATGAGCGAATGAGGGATGTCAGACGCTTGCGTTACTGACTCGTTCGCTCGGGCAAAGGAGGCCTGGAGCGGCTCGATACGTTCACCGTACCCCGATGGGGGCGCAAGCAGCGGGTCGTATCCACCCGTCGAAAGTCTGCGTCACGGCCGCCGCCGTTGTCAATCTCGGATGCGCCCGGATGCGCGTTGGCGGACTTCAATGCTGAGGAGGCGGCCGGATCGCCCCTGCCTGATGCGGGTCGGGTTTGCTCACGCAACGGGGCCGGCTCGACGGAGCAGTGGCATCCGACAGCTGCCAGTCGGCGAACGCACCGTGAACGACTCAGGTTTGCAGCCGTCTTGCTCCGGTCATTGCTCCGTGATTCGTCCGGAGGTCCGGTGCCAGAACTGGACCAAGAAAAGCACGCGCCCGCTCTCTCCTAAACGGACGCTGCTTCAAGAGCCCCAGACGGTCTCCGTCAGGGCCGGGCGACGAAATAGGCATTTACGATGTCGTGCGCCAGCCTGCTCATTCGCACGTTGGAGAAGCCCGCCGCCGCGAGCATCTCGGAAGCCAGTTCCACGCCCCACATGGCGCCGAGGCCAGGGCCCCCCTGGCCGAGCGAGATCGGCATGCAGTGCATGCACGACATCATGAAAATGAACGGTCCGAGCGGATGCGGGATGTTCTTTTCAAGGTCGCTCGAGCCGCCGATGTCGGCCATCAGGAAGGCTCCGTCCCGGCGCAGCGAGCGGCGGATCGCGCGCAGCATGCCTTGCGGGTTCTTTTGGTCATGCACGGCATCGAAGGCCAGGACGAGGTCGTAGGCGCCGAGCGTCTCCAGCCCCGAGATGTCACACGCCCTGAAGGTGAGATTGCCCAATCGGTCCACCCGTGCCGCCTCGCCAGCAGATGCGAAGGCATCCGCACACGCGTCGAGGCCGACGAAACGACTGCACGGGAATTGCCTGGCGAGCAGTAGCAGCGCACGGCCGCCGCCGCAGCCCACGTCGAGCACGTCGATGCCCTTCTCCAGGCGAGCCCGAATGCCGGGCACCAGGGGCAGGATGTGGTCGAGCAACTTGGAGGCAATGGACTGGTCGCTGACCTCCGCCATGACCTCGTGGAATCGGCCGTAGTGGTGGTAGTGCATGCCCTTGCCGTCGCGGAACCGGGCGACTATCTCATCCTCGACGCCGGCCGTGACAGCCAGGAACTGGGAGTTCACGGCGATGTTGACGGGGCCGCCGTCGGTGAGGAACGCCGCATGCTCGGCCGGAAGCGCGTAGGTGGCGTAGCCCGGGTCGTAGACGACCACGCCTGCGGTGGTCATCACGGCCAGCCACTCGCGCACGTAGCGTTCGGCGAGGCCGGCCTTGGCGGCTAGGTCGACAGAGGTGGTGGGAGGGCTGCTCGCCAGTTGCGCGAGGAGCCCGGTGCGATGGCCGACGGACGCCATCAGCACCAGCGCCGCGTTGCTGAGCGCCGCGAGCATCTTCCCGGCAAAGACCTGGGCCTTCTGGTCGTCGAAGGTGGCGGGCTCATCGCGGCGCGCGGTTGTTGAACCGGTCATTGCAATCCTTTCGTTTGTGTTTGGGGCAGGCCTTGCCGGCGGGAATGTGGCTACGCGGCTGCCGTCAGCCGCCGGGCGGCCGCGGGCAACAGCTCGAGGGCAGAGGCTGCCCCCGTGCGCGCCGACAGGTCGCGATCAACCGCAGCCAGCTCCAGCGCCACCTCGACGACCTCGGGACGCTGGCGCAGGCGTCCGATGGTGGGGCCGGCGACGAAGTCCTCGGCTTTGGCGAGGCTCTCGAACAGGTAGGCGCTGACGCCCATGCCCTGGGCCTCGTCGAAGCCCCAGATCTTCCAGATCAATCCCGGTGTGCCGGCTAGTGCATCGGCGGCCGGACTCACGTCCCCGCGGAACTGCGCGACCGGCCCGCGCAGGCGGTACCGGACCGTGATCAACGCCATCGGCAAGTCGGTGTCCTCCATCTGTGCAACGCGGCCGATATGGACTTGCGCGGCGTATGATTTCATGATCGCGCCATGAGAAACCGATGAGAAATGGCGCTCCTGCCGCTCTCGGGGCCAGCCGCCGCGCAGGGTATGACTAAGCCGACGACCATTGCCGACCTGCTCGCACGCGGGAGCGCGGAGAGCCTGATCGGGCGCACACGCGAACTGGGTCTGCTCAGCGAGCTGCTTGCACCCGGCGGGCCAGCGGTTGCCTACGTCCACGGTCCCTACGGCATCGGCAAGTCTGCCCTGTTGGCTGCCTTCCAGATGCCGCTGGCTTTGCGCGGCATCGGCAGCGTGCGCATCGACGGCGGTGCCGTCGAGCCGCAGGCGGAAGCAGTCATCGCGGCCCTCGCCTCGGCCCTTGGCGCCGAGTGCCGGACGCTGCCCGAGCTCGTCAGCATCCTTGCTGGCGACCGCCGCACCGTCATCGTCATCGACAACATCGACGCCCTTCGACTCGTGGCGGGCTGGCTACGCCGCGACCTGGTGCCGGCGTTGCCTGCGGCCACGAGGCTGGCTGTGGCCGGACGGCTGCCGCCCCCGGTGGCATGGATGGCCGATCTCGGCGCGATGTTCATGTCAGTTCCGCTCGTGCCGATTCAGCGCGACGTAGCACTGGCGGCACTGCGCGAGGGGGGCCTCGACGGCGGCGCGGCCGACCGGGTCTGGGAAATCTCATGCGGGCATCCGCTCACCCTGAGGATGGCGCTGCAGGCGGCGCGTGCGGGTACGTTGGAGGCGGTAGATACCCTTGGGGACCTCTGCGAGGCGATCGTTGCAGGCGCCGGCGAGCCGTCGTTGCGGCAGATGGTCCAGGCCGCGGCCGTTGTGCGCCGCGTGACGCGGCCGCTGCTGGCGGCGATGCTCGGAGACGATGCGCTCGACGGATTCGATGCGTTCGCTGCGCTTCCGTTCGTGGCGCTGGACGGCGAAGGCCACTATCTGGTCGAGCCGGTGCGCCGGCTGAAGAGCACACGACTGCTGGCGGTCGAGCCCGGCATCCATGCCGGTCTGCGCGCGGCGGCGGTGACGTGGATAACCGGTCAGCTCGGCAGCGCCAAGCGGGGCGAGCGCTGGCGCTACATGGCCGACCTGCTCTACCTGGTCGAGCATGCTCAGGTCCGGGATGCCTTCTTTCCGGCCGATGCGCCGCTGCCGCCGGTGGAGGCGGCGACGCCTGCCGACCTGACGGAGGTGCTAGATATCACCGAGGCGCGCGTCGGCTCGGACGAGCGGCGGATAGTCGAGCGCTGGGTCGAGGCTCTTCCGCACCGCTTCAATGTGGCGCGCGGCGCCCGCGGCGAAGTGCTGGCCTTCTACATCTGCGCCTCAAGCGAGGATGATGTGACCGAGCTGGCGCATGCCGACCCGCTGCTGGCGTGCTGGCGTGCGGACGTCGCCGCCAGGCGCCCGTCCCGACGGGTCCTCTTTATCCGGCAAATGCTGGCGAGGGACCCCGACGACGCGGCGCCCGAGGCGGCCGCCTGCATGCTGGACCTGAAGCGGTACTATTTCGAGCAGTGGAGCCTTGCGCGTGTCTACACCGCGGCGAGCGCGGTCAAGATCGCCGGCCCGCTGATGCGGCGGCTGGGTTTCCGGCCGTTGAGCCCGGCGCGCGATCGCCTGCCGGGCTCCATGGTGCTCGACCTGCCGGGGGCAGGGCTCGTCGGCTGGGTATCCGCCCTGGTCGGCGGCACACCGGAGCGCGCCTCGCCGTCCGATCTCGCCTTCGCGCGCGACCGTCGCGAGGTGCAGATCGACGGAGCGTGCGTGCGCCTCACGCGTCTGGAGGCGAATGTTCTTGCGCTCTTGATCGATCGCGCGCCGGCGGTCGTCTCGCGAGAGGATCTGATCGATGCTGTCTGGCGTCGGGAGTTTGTCGGCAGCAACGTGGTTGACGCCGTCGTCCGTACCCTGCGCCGCAAGCTCGGCCCGGAGAGCCAGCGCATCGAGACCGTGCCGAAGGCCGGATACCGGTATGTGACCGCCGACCCCGCCGCGTCCTGACCGGGAGGCCTCATTTCGACAGGCTTGGGTCAGCTCCCTCCGGTCGCTGCTGTTGCGGGCGGCTCCAGGATACCCCCTGGAAGCAGACAACGTCACAGCATTGTGATCAGCCGTCAGATCAACGATCCAAATCTTCGGCAGTAGCTCCCCCGATTTCCCTCCAGCTCCATGCCAATAGCAGACAATAGGGGAGCACCTCAAGTCGGCAGGCCTGCGGCCCTCAGCCCTAAAAGGATGCGTTCCTTGTCTGCCGTGAACTTGAACGGCAGCATCTTGCTGGCAAATTTGAGATCGAGCGCCGGATTGATGGCGCGCATGCGTGCCACCGTGCGCCGGCCCGCCGCGTCATTCCCGGCAGTCATTTCCGCGGCAGGACGCAGAAACAGCGACATCAAATGCCGGGAATTGAGCCGCAGAGCATCCTCGGTCCATTGGATGGCTGCTTCGGGTCTGTCGGCGAGCAAATGCACGATGGCCCCGGCGGGAAGCCAAAGGAACATGCAGGAATCGCGCGGGCTCAATCGGCGCGCGCGATCGAGCATGGCGAGCGTGCGGTCCGGATTGCGACACAGGGCGTTGCCAAACCCGTTGCAGCCGCAGACCCATACCGAGTTTGGATTCGCGGAGACGGCCGACGTAGCGCGCCTATTCCACGAGCGCCGACGCGTTGGTCTTCGGCTGGGGAGCCCGTGCGTCGCTGGTCTGCCATAAGCAGCGCTGCCCGCTCGACCCTGAGACCCTGCGCCAGCGCGTGGCGGCAAGCAAAGAGGTGCCGCGCCCCGGTGGCCTCTTGCGCGGCGGCATCAATCTCGCCGCGTTGCGCGCCCAGCCGCCGCTGCCCGAGACGGCC
>DATBKR010000625.1:0-3937 GCA_036555805.1 Hyphomicrobiaceae bacterium
AAGGCCGTCAACGACGCCGGCGCGGCGCTGCGCAAGCTCAGCGCCGACAACACGCCGCGCCTGCAGGCCAAGATGGGCCTGCTCAAGGCCAAGATGAAATGGCCCGAGGCGGGCCACGAGGAGCGGGCCTACCAGGCCCTGCAGGATGAGCGCGTGGCCGCGTTCGATACCGACGCCAACGCCCTCCTCGCCAAGATCGACGCCCTGGGCACGCTGGAGGCCGGGGCTGCGCCCGATTGCGCCAAGCTGCAGGAATTGCAGGCGGCCAGTCTCGAGTTGCAGGCGACAGTCAAGACCAAGACGGCCTACCTCATCTCCAAGCTCGACCAGATGCTGAGCGACGCCCCCGTCGCCCCTCCGCCCAAGGTCAAGGCAGATCCCAAGGTCCGGGAGGCCAGGGCGCAGGAGCCGAGGGTGCAGGAGAGCAAGCTCCGGCCATCGGAGCCGGCGCCTCCGGCAGCGCCCGAGCTTGCGCCGGCGCCAGCTACCCCGCCATCGCCGGCTGCCAGCGGCTGGTCCACCAGGACCACGGACGATGCGCGGCGGGACGAGATGGCGATGGCCCCCGCGCCTCTCCAGCCGCTGCCTGCGCCGGGCGACGCCGACGGCTACACCATAGACGAGATCCGCACGGCCAGCGCCGGCTTCTTCGGTCAGGTCTCGGCCAACCTCGGCGCCGTTATCGAGCATGCGTTCCGCAAGAGCGGGCGTCCCACCGGCTATATCCTCGGCATGGAGGGCGGGGGCGCATTTCTGGCCGGGGTCCGCTATGGCGAGGGCACGCTCTACCTGCGCTCCGGGGGCACCCAGAAGGTCTTCTGGCACGGCCCCTCGGTGGGGGTGGACGTCGGCGGCGAGGGCTCCAAGACGCTGTTCCTGATCTACAAGATGAAGGCGCCCGAGGAGCTTTACGCCTCGTTCACGGGCATCGACGGGTCCGCCTACCTGGTCGGCGGCGTCGGGGCTACGCTGGTCACGAACGGGCAGGTTGTCATGGCGCCGATCCGGTCCGGTATCGGCCTGCGGCTGGGCGCCAACCTCGGCTACCTCCGCTTCACGCCCAGAGCCACCTGGAACCCGTTCTGAACCCCGTTAACCGGCATTCTCTGCGAGGCCAAGCAACCATGGCCTTGACCGCGCGTTTAGCAGGCAAGTCGGGGAAGGAAGGCTCACACACGGAGACTTCGGCCCATGCGGTATCTTCTGGTCCTCGTCCTTGCTGCGGGGCTCGCGGGCGTAGCTCATGCGCAATCCGCCAGCTGCACGGCCGCAGCCGCAGAGAAGAAGCTGGCCGGCGCCGCGCTCGCCAGCTTCATGAAGAAATGCGAGTCTGACGCCGCGGCGGCGTGCAATTCCTCGGCCGGGGAGAAGAAGCTCTCCGGCGCTGCCAAGACCAGCTTCACGACGAAGTGCGTGAGGGACAAGGTGGGCAAATAGCCCTATCGGGGTCGGGTTTCAGCCGGTGTCCCTGAAAAGCTGCCGCCTGGAACTCAATACCCGCGGCACGGCCGCGCTTCGAGGAAGCAGGTCCAGCTGCCCGACCGCTCGCAGTTCATCCTCTTGCTGGCCGCGAGCGAATAGTGGCCCCACGAGCTGCCGTATTCCCACGCGGTGAAATCGGCCCAGGCCTGCACGGCCTGTTTCTCGGCCAGCTGGCGCGTCGCCCCGTTGCCGTTGCCGCTGTGGAAGTGGTCGGCCATGCAGGTCTTGCGCCCGACCTTCACCCACGTGTGGATGCCGGCAATGCCTGTCTCATCGTCGGCCCGCGCCGAACCCATCGTACCGAGCATGACAGCCAGAACCGCGGCGCATCTGCTCACCCCCTGCTTCGTCATTGCCCCAAGACCCTCTTGTGCTGAACGGCAGGCGACATGCCCGGCCGATCCAATGCCGCACCTCACGCCGCGCCAACGCCGCACGCTGCCCGATTTCAGCGCAGCGTGCGATTTGACCGACGGTCGCGCGCGCGACTTTCGCGTGCGCAGCAGCTTTTCCGACACAGCGGCTGCGATCTTGCGAAATGCTTCGCCCGAAAGTCCAGTATCGCGCGGCGCCAGGGCAAACGCGCGGTTACCCGGCTCTTCACGGGCCGTTCACAATGTTCAGTTGGGGGCTCTTATTTCGCCGCCACGACGGCGATCTCGACCAGCGCGCGCGGATCCGCCAGCTTGGCCTCGATGCAGGCGCGGCCGGGCAGGTTCTGGCCGCCCGTCCAGGCGTTCCACGCCTCGTTCATGGTCTCGCGCAGGCGGATGTCGGAGACCCAGATGGTGGCGGACACGACCTTCGTCTTGTCGGTGCCGCAAAGCTTCAAGAGGCGGTCGATCTCGGCCAGGATCTGCTGGGCTTGGCCCTTCGCGTCCTGCTTGATGTCGTCGGCGACGATGCCGGCGGTGAACACGAAGCCGTTGGCCTCCACCACCTTGGAGTAGATCTTCGAAGGCTCGTGGCGGGTGATGGGCATGGGCGGCGTCCTCGTGCATGTGGGATGGGCGTCGGCCGGCCACCGCGTGAAGGGTGACGGCGCGACTCGTCAGAACAGCGGTTCCTCGTACTGCAGCTTGCCGTCGATGATAAGCCCCTTGATGGCGGCATTGCCGGCTCCGTCGATGGCCACCAGGGCCGCGAGCTTCTTCTCGCGCGCCAGCGCCTCCAGCCTGCGGCCCTCCCCCTCGGGCACGAAATAGCTCTCGATGCCGTAGCGGATCCCGCCCCAGCCAATGGCGGCCACGCGGCCTTTGAGCACGATCTGATCCGCATTGCCGGCAGACGGGGAGCCCGCGACCCCGACGGCACGCCAGGTTCCGTCCTCTTGCTTTCCGAGGGTGACGTAGACGATCTGGGATTGTTTGGGCAGTGTGCCCTTTAGCAACGACAATGGAACGCGGTTGATGTCGTAGCCGAGGCGAACGAACTCGCCGCGGAACAGGTCGCGGGGATCGACGGGTACGATCGGCAGCACGATCTCGCGCCCCGTCTTGATGAGCCGCACCCTGTCGATCACCATCCAGGCGAGCACCGCGGTCTGGGCGAGGGCGACGATCCCCAGGGCCAGCAGGGTCTTGCGTGAAGCGTTCATGCGGCGGCTCCGGCGGCGGGGACCTGGCGCTGGTGCAGGCGGTAGGCGGCCCATGCCAGGCCGCTGACGATCAGTGCCGCCATCAGGAAGAACAGCGAGGTGTTGAGCAGCGTCCCCAGCATCCGGACGTAGATGGCGAAGATCTCGACCGCGAATGCGGCGTATCCGACCCACAATGCGCCGCGGTTGTCGGTGCGAAGCGCCCGGTACATGGCGGCCACGAGCAGAGCGAGCGTCACCCCGGCCAGCGCAACGAATTCGCCAAGGGTGAGCCTGGCGACGCGCGGATCGAACAGGTCGTCGATGAACTGCATATGGAAGAGGCCGGCGAAGGCAACCGCGACGGCGTAGGCGAACATCGCCTGCGAACTGCGTGTCCAGCGGTCGATGGCAGGGCCGGCGGCAACGGTCGCGAGCGCGGCAGTCATGCCGGTCGCGGCGACCAGCCAGTGCGCGTGGCGGTCGAGGATGAAATAGCCGAGCGGCACCAGCCACGCCACCAAGCTCAGCGCCGCCAGATGCAGGCCCGGACGCCAGCGCAGCCAGGCGGCCGTCGCTGCCGCGGCTCCCCAGGGTACCAGGAACAGCCAGTGCGCCGTCTGGCTCAGGGCACGCTCCCAGCCGCTCCAGACGGCCAGCAGGACGAACGCGGCGCCCAGGGCCGGCGCGGAGGGCACGAGCGCGGCGGCCAGCAGCGCGCCCAGCCCCCACATCAGCACCGCGTCCGGCGCGTTGCCGTCCATGTGGTACATCTGCGCGATCAGCATGATGCTGGCGCCGTAGACGGCGATGCCGCCCAGCACGGTGGCCTGGGCGAACGCAGCGAGCTGGCGCCGGAACAGCCAGGCGGCCCCGCCG
>DATBKR010000626.1:0-4232 GCA_036555805.1 Hyphomicrobiaceae bacterium
CTGTTCGCCGCCGCCTTCGCCACCCACAACACCTGGGAGACGTTCCTGGTGGGCATGGCGGCGTCGGTGGGCGCGGGCATCTCCATGGGCTTTGCCGAGGCGCTGTCCGACGACGGCTCGCTCACCGGGCGCGGCCGGCCCTGGCTGCGCGGCGCCATCACCGGGGCCATGACGGCGCTCGGCGGCCTCGGCCACACGCTGCCCTACCTGATCGGGGACTTCCGAACCGCCACGGCCCTGGCCATCGCCGTCGTCGTGGTGGAGCTGTGGGCGATCGCCTGGATCAGGTCGCGCTATATGGACACCCGGTTCCTGCGCGCGGTCTTCGAGGTGGTGGTAGGGGGGCTGATCGTGTTCGCGGCCGGTGTTCTGATCGGCAGCGCGTAGGGGGCGGATCGGCGAGGCGCAATCCACCGATCCGCGTGCAATCGGCGGACTACGGGCTTCGCCCGGATCCGCCCAACGATACCTACAAATTTAGCGATTGTAACCGTGAGTATGCATTGTCGGACGATTACATTTTGTGCCGGATCTGCGAAACTGCGAGCGCTATGGCCAAGACACTCGCACCGGAAGTGCGTTCGCAATTCGCAAAGCGCCTGAAGACCATGAGGGTGCAGGGCGGGTTCGAACGCGCGCGCTACTTCGCCAAGGCGCTCGACATCGAGGAGAATCGCTACACGCGCTACGAGCGGGCGGAGGTGGAGCCGAGCCTCACGCTGATCCACAAGATCTGCGACGTTCTGCGGGTTTCGCCCAACGAGCTGCTGGGCTTTCCGGAGCAGCGCAGCGCGCCCATCCCGGACGGCTTCGCCGAGGGCGCGGAACCGTTCGGGCATCCCGCAAACACCGCCGAGCGTCATCTCGAACTGCTGGCGTGGCGGCTCGCCTCCGAAGTCGCCGCTGTGCGCAGCGGGCAGCGGGCGGGAGCCAGGGAGCCCGGCGACCCGTTTGCGGTCACGCGCGAGACCGGCAAGCTCTATCAGCTGCTGCTGAAAGACCCCTTCAACACCATCGCCGGCATCGTCGGCGACGAGGCCCTGAAGGGGCTCGGTTCCGACCGCAAGTCCGACCTCGCCCGCCTGGTCGCCGCCTTCACCGACACCGCCACCGGCCGGTCGGGATAGCATGGCCCGCTGCGGCAGTGTCAGACCCTCTGGGTCTGACACAGTCTGACACGGTGGCTCCATCGCACGTGCGGGATGGTATCAGACCCTCTGGGTCTGATACCTCGTGTGACACCTTCTCATGCCGGGCGGGGCTCTACCACCAGGACGGTGCCTCTGGTGCCGGTGACGGTGACGCGGGTGCCGGCGGGGGCGTCAGGGCCCTCGGCGGACCACAGGGTATCGCCCACGCGCACCTTGCCCCTGCCGTTCTCGATGGCCTGCTCCACCACCAACGAGCGGCCCACGTACTGGCGTCCGCGCTCGTTGAGGTCCGGCAGGTCGCTGATGGCCACGTCGGGCCGCACGAAGCGCCTCACCCAGAATACCGTGAGCACCGAGAGGAGCACGAAGGCCAGCACCTGCCACGGCCAGGCCACGCCGATGCCGAGCGCGACGATGCCGGTGACGGCGGCGGCGAGACCGAACCACAGGAAGTGCACGCCGGGGATCACCGTCTCCAGGGCCAGGAGAAGGACCGCCAGGATCAGCCAGTTCCAGGCTCCCAGGCTTGCGACCAGCGCCGAGACGCTCTGCATGCGTTCCTCCCCACGAGCGCGCGGAATTCGCTCCTCTTGTTGGTGAGGCGAACCCCGACATATGGATGTTCTGCAACCTCCCACCCTATCGCTCCCTACAAGGGGGAGGGGACGTTGTGGACAGCGCGTCGCCCTAATTCTTGCCCTGGATTGTTGCCGCCGAAAAGCCGCCTGATGCGCTGGCTCTACGTGTTGGGCACGCTGCCGGAGCCCGCGCGCGTCGCCGGGCGGGCGCCGGGACCCGCGCCGTTCCTGCCGAACGCCTCGCTGGTGATCTCGGCGAGGCCGGCGAGCGAGCCGATCACGCTCGAGGCGTCCAGCGGCATCATCAGCACCTTCTGGTTGGGCGACCTGGCGAGCGCCTCCAGCGCCTTCACGTAGTTGTTGGCGACGAAATAGTTGATCGCCTGCACGCTGCCCGCGGCGATGGCCCGGCTCACCACCTCGGTGGCCTTGGCTTCGGCCTGCGCCGCGCGCTCGCGCGCCTCGGCGTCGCGGAAGGCGGCCTCCCGGCGGCCCTCGGCAGCCAACACCACGGCCTGCTTCTCGCCCTCGGCCGCCAGGATGGCTGCCTGGCGCTGGCCCTCCGCCTCCAGGATCTGCGCGCGCTTGTCGCGCTCGGCCTTCATCTGGCGCGCCATGCTGTCGACCAGGTCGCGCGGCGGGGCGATGTCCTTGATCTCGATGCGCGTCACCTTCACGCCCCACGACTCGGTGGCGGCGTCCACCACCTGCAGCAGCTTGGCGTTGATGACGTCGCGGTTCGACAGGAGCTCGTCGAGGTCCATGGAGCCCATCACGGTGCGGATGTTCGTCATGGTGAGGTTGACGATGGCTGCGCGCAGGCTGTCGACCTCGTAGGCGGCCTTGGCGGCGTTGAGCACCTGGAAGAAGTTGACGCCGTCCACCGTCACCATGGCGTTGTCCTTGGTGATGATGTCCTGCGAGGGGATGTCGATCACCTGCTCCTTCATGTTCATCCTGTAGCCGATGCGCTCCATCACCGGGACCAGGATGTGCAGGCCCGGGTTGAGCGTGCGCGTGTAGCGGCCGAAGGTCTCGACCGTGTAGTTGAAGCCCTGCGGCACCGTCTTGATCGTGCTCCACAGCACGACCAGCGCCAGCAGCACCAGCAGCACGACGACGATCTCGAAGCCGCCGGAGAAGACGTTGAAGACGTTCATGACGGGTCCCCCTGCTCGATATCCTGCTCAAGATGTGGTGATGACGTGTTCGGTGTTTTAGACCGCGATAGAAAACCAATAGTAAATCAAAGGTTTACATGGATCTGATTACGCGTGCAGGTCGACGCGGCGCCCGCTTCGTCAGATCCAGCCGCACAGCTCGCGGCGCACGATGCTTTCGATCACACTCATGCCGAGCGGACCCGAGTTGAGGCACGGGATGTAGGAGAACCTCTCGCCGCCGCTGGACAGGAACGCCTGCCGGTTCTCCATGTCCAGTTCCTCCAGCGTCTCCAGGCAGTCGGCCGAGAAGCCGGGAGCAACCACGCCCAGGCGCTTCACCCCGGACCTGGCCAGGCGCTCTACCGTGTCGATGGTATAGGGCTGCAGCCACGGATCGTTGCCGAACCGGGATTGATAGGTCATGTGCCAGCGCGCCTCGGGCCAGCCCAGCCGCTCCCGCACGCGCCGCGCGGTCTCCCGGCATTGGCCGGGATAGGGATCGCCCTGTTCGGCGTACTTCTCCGGCATGCCGTGGAACGACATGATCAGCGCGTCGGGCTCGAAGTCGAGCCTGGCCAAGTGCTCGCGCATGGAGGCGGCGACGGCGTCGATGTAGACGGGCTCGTCGAAGTAGGGCGGGGCGACGCGCACCGCGGGTTGCCGCCGCATGGCCATCAGGGCGCGAAACGCCTGGTCGCAGGCGGTGGCCGTGGTGGCCGCGGCGTACTGGGGATAGAGCGGCACCAGCACGATGCGGTCGCAGCCCTGGGCCCGGAGGGACGCCAGCTGTGGCGCCACCGCCGGATTGCCGTAGCGCATGGCCCAGTCCACTACGATACGCTCGTCGCCCAGCGCGGCAGCAAGCCGCTCGGCCTGCTCGCGGGAGACGGTCTTGAGCGGGCTCTCGTTGCGCTCGCGGTTCCAGATCTTCTCGTAGTCCCGGCCGCGCCGGCTCGGCCGCACCGTCAGAATGACGAGGTTGAGGATCGGCCACCATTTGAGCCGCGGCTCCTCGATGACGCGCCGGTCGGAGAGGAACTCCTTGAGATAGCGGCGCATCGACCGGTAGTCGGTGGCATCGGGCGTGCCGAGGTTCATGAGAAGCACGCCGACGCGGCGCTCGCGTGAGGGCTCATGTGAGCGGGCGTTCTGGCTCATTCAGTGCTACCGCGGCTCCGATGGTGGGCTTGCTCTTGCGCGCGACGCCGGGACGTAGGGTGCAATAAGGCGTAGCCGCATTGCACCGATGAACCCGGCATCATCTTCGACTCGCGCAGATCGGTGCAATATTCGCTATCGCGCTATTGCACCCTACGTCCCTACGTCCCGGCCGCCACCTT
>DATBKR010000627.1:0-5829 GCA_036555805.1 Hyphomicrobiaceae bacterium
GGAGGAGCAGGGCGTCCCGGCTCGCGCCCGGTGGCCTCTGACCTTATCGCGAGGGGCACGAAGAACGCCCTGCTCGGTCGTCTCCGACGGCCGCCCGGCGCTTGGATAGACCTTTCCACCATGCCGCGCGGGGTCTCGGAGGCTCGACTTCGCCGCATCCGGGCTCCCTGCCCCGACCTGGCGCCGGGGGAGCGCCCGCGTCCGCACGGGGTCAGACCCCTCGCTTCCACCTCCGGTCCATGGCACGCGGCTGGAGGCGAGGGGTCTGACCCCGTTTGGACCGGGCGCGCTGGCGCTTGGACGGTCTATCCACCATGCCAGCCGACGCACCGGACTGCGGCACCCCGGCTCCTGGTCCGGACACCACCGCTGCAGCGGCGCCGCCCGATCTTCCGAGGCGCCCGCAGCATGCCACACACCGCACGCTGGCGTCATCTTCCGTCCGCATACATGATGAGTCCGGATTAGCTATCCCCGGCGCCCGCAGCGGTCCAATAATCCCTCCCCATAGCCGCGGGCCCCGGAGATAAGCGGCGTGCATCGTAGGGTGCAATAAGCCGAAGGCGCATTGCACCGATGCCCGCGTCGTCCGAGCCTGGTGCGGGATCGGTGCAATACGGCCTGACGGCCTATTGCACCCTACGATTGCCGCCGTCGGCGGCGTTACCGGCAATCACCGCTGGCACACCTGACAATAGAACGTCGACCGGCCGCCCTGCACCTTGCGCCGCACGGTGCCCCGGCAGCCGGGCCGCGCGCACGGCTCGCCTTCGCGGCCATAGACGCCGAACTCGTTCTGGAACAGGCCGCTGGTGCCGTCGGCGCGCTTGTAGTCGCGCAAGGTCGAGCCGCCGGCGCGGATCGCCTCGGTGAGGACCGCCTTGATCTCGGCCCCCAGCCGCTCCGCCGCCGGCGTCGGCTTGCCGCCCTTCGTCGCCAGCCGCGCGGCGGGCTTCCAGGGGCTCAGCCCCGCGCGGAACAGCGCCTCGCACACGTAGATGTTGCCGAGGCCGGCGACGATGCGCTGGTCCATGAGGAAGGCCTTGAGGTCGGCCTTCCTCCCGCGCGCCCGCCGCGCCAGGTACGCCCCGTTCAGGTCCTCGCTCAGTGGCTCGACGCCGAGCCCGGCGAAGAACGCATCGTTGGCTAGTTCGCGCTCGGGGATCAGCGTCATGTACCCGAACCGGCGGGCGTCGTTGTAGGTCACGACCGCGCCGCCGGACATGGTGAACACCAGGTGGTCGTGCCTGGCGTCCTTGCCGTGCTCGTAGACGTACTGGCCGAGCGCCAGGTCCCGTTCTGCCCCGCCGCTGGAGACGATGAGGCGGCCGGTCATGCCGAGGTGCATGGCCAGCACCTCGTCCCGGTCGAGATGGACCAGGATGTACTTGGCGCGCCGGTCGAGCCGCAGCACGCGCCGGCCCGTCAGGCGCTCGGCGAAGCGCTCCGGCAGCGGGAAGCGCAAATCGGGGCGCCGCTGCTCCACGCGCACGAAGCGGCGCCCGGTTAGCACCGGCGCCAGGCCCGAGCGCACCGTCTCGACCTCCGGAAGCTCCGGCATCGGCTTATCTCAAGCTCGGACCGGCCCGTCTCAAGCGCCGGTGTCACCTTTCAGGCCGGCCGCCTCGATTCCCCCCAGCGCGGCGGTCTCGTCGTTGTCGGAGGTGTCGCCCGACACCCCGACGGCGCCCACCACGACCCCCGCCGCATCCTTCACCAGCACGCCGCCCGCCACCGGGACCAGCGACCCTCCGACCGCGTGGGTGGCGGCAGCCAGGAAATACGGCCGCTCCGCCGCCATCGCGGCGAGCCTGCGCGAGCCCACCCCCATGGCCAGCACGCCGTTCGCCTTGCCGATGGCGATCTCGGCGCGCTTGAGGCTGGTTCCGTCCTCCGCCGCGAGCGCCCGCAGCGCGCCGCGCGCATCGAGCACGACAACGGCGAGCGGCTTGAAGTTGCGTGCCCGCGCGGCGGCGAGCGCGCTGGCGACGATCTTCTGTGCATCCGCGAGCTTCATGGGGCCTCCTTGTTCGGACCGTGGGGATGGGCAGTTGTAGCCCCGCCTGCGGACCAGTGCGAGGGTCTATCGGCCGAACGCTGGCCCGACGCTGGGCATAACCCGCGCTCCAGCCTTGACAGGTGGCGGTCCTGGATGGTCCGTCGCCGGCAACAATCTGAGGTTGTTTGCATCGCGTTGCTGCAACGGCCATTGCAGAGGCTCTGATGCCCATGCCTGCACGCAGGGCACCCGTACCACGCAAGCCCAGCTGGTCCGAGCGGGGCTCCGCGGCCGTCGATCTGGGCGACCTCGACGCCGCGAGGGCATGCTTCGCCGAGGCGGCGCGGGCGGAGCGCGGCAATGCCGTGCACCGCTATCGCTTGGCCGTCGTGGAGGAGGCCCGGGGCGAGCTCGGCGCCGCGGGCGCAAGCCACACAGAGGCCCTCCGGCTCGATCCGGGCATGGCCGATGCCGCCCGTCGGCTGTCCCTGCTGGGCGGGCGCTGCGATCTGCCCGCCGGCGTGCCTCTCAGTCCGGCCGGGCTCGGGGCGGCGCTCGCCCACGACACGGTGGACCGCGAGCTGATTGCGGAGATGGCCATGCGCCAGCTGGCCAGCGGTGGCGGGCCGCTCGCCGCCGCGCTGGCCAGGGGCCGTGTCGAAGGCTGGCTCGCGGCGGCGCGCAGTCTGTGCCTCGCCAGAACGGCACCGCTCCTCAAGGATGAGCTGTTCACGGCGGTGCTGTGCACCGGCGTCTTCCGCGGCCCGGACATCGAGCGGCTGCTGACGGCGCTGCGGCGCGTCCTGCTTCTGGAGATGCCGCCGCAGCGCTTTCGGGAGGCGGCGCTGTTCGACTTCGCGCTGGCGCTGGCGCAACAGTGCCGGCTCAACGAGCACGTCTGGGCCGTGAGTCCCGACGAGGCACGCCGTGTCGAGGAACTCGGCCGCTCCGCCGACGCGGTGCTCGGCGGCGACGTGGCGGCGGGGCGCGATTTCCTGCTCGCCGCGCTCTACCTGCCCTTCAACGCGCTGCTGCGCGCGCAGGTGGGCCCGCAGCAGGCGAGCCGCGTCCGCCCCCGCGCCTTGCGCGAGGTCGTGGTCCGGCACCTGGCCGAGGCCGCAGGCGAGCGTGCGCACCGGGCGCAGCTGACGCGGCTCGGCGCTATCGCGGACGCCACCGCGCGCAAGGTGGCGCAGCAGTACGAGGCGAGCCCCTATCCGCGCTGGACCAGCGTCGGCGTCATCGCGCCCAAGGCGATGCGGCGCGCCCTGGGGCGCTTCTTCCGGGCCGAAGAGCTGGCCTTCCTGGACCGCCCCTTCGACGTGCTGATCGCCGGCTGCGGCACGGGCCAGCAGGCCGTGCAGGCGGCGCTCGCCTACGGGCCGCAGGCGCGGGTGCTGGCCGTCGATCTCTCGGCCGCGAGCCTCGCCTACGCCGCCCGCATGGCCGAGCGCTATGGCGCCGGCAACATCGCCTTCGCCCAGGCCGATCTGCAGACCCTGCCGGAGACCGGCGCCGGGCTCGCCGGGCGCTTCCAGGTCATCGAATGCACGGGCGTGCTGCATCATCTGGCCGACCCCTTCCGGGGCTGGCGCACGCTGCTGGCGTGTCTCGCCGAGGACGGCCGCATGTTCCTGGGGCTCTACAGCGCCACCGCCCGGCAGGGCCACGCCGCGCTGCGCCGCGACCCGGTCTGGCCCGGCCCCGGCTGCTCCGACGCCGCGCTGCGCGCCTTCCGACAGGTTCTCCTCGACCGGCGGGCCGGCGCGCCGGGTGGCGACCTCAAGATGAGCCGGGATTTCTATTCAACGAGCAATTTCCGCGATCTCGCCCTCCACGTCAGCGAGCGCCCTGTGACTCTGAAGGAAATCGCGCAATTCCTGCACGACAACATTCTCGCCTTCCGCGGTTTTCAGATTTCCGGCAGCGTATTCGATCGTTTTCGTGAAAACTTTCGCGGCGAAAATTGGCCCGGAGCGCTCCAGCGGTGGGCGGAATTCGAGATCGCCAATCCGCTGACATTCAGCGGAATGTACAATTTCTGGTGCACCCGCCGCCGCGACTGAACAAAGGCGGCTCCCGCTGTTCGAAGTGGAGCGCCCAACGGCGTGGCCCTGGGTACCGGGTCTCGCGCTGCCGCGCTCGCCCGGCATGACGGTTCGCGCAAGACCTATCATACCGGTCGGGCGCGGAGCGCGAGAGCCGGTACCCGGGTCCCACAGGGTAACAGTCGAATATGTGCCCCGGCTCTGTTTGGGGCGCCTTCCTACCGGAGCAGCTCCGGGCCGGCGGCGCCGCGCTGCCAGTCCCTCCTCGGGTTGGCGCGCATTTCCTGCGCCGCGCGGAGGGTGGCGGCTTTCTTGCTCATTCCCTCCAGCCGGTATTGCGCAACGCGCCGGTTCAACTCGGCCACCGCCCGCCGTGTGCCGCGGTACGGGCGTCCATCGATCCGGAGAGCGAGAACAGTCATGGCGAAAGGCCTTCGCTGGAATTGCCGACCCAGAATATCGCTTGATTCGGCCCCGTCTGCGAACGAATTCCAACACAATTCTCACTAATCACAGCAATCGCAGGAAATTGAAACAGGACAAATAACATCGAACAGCGGACAATTAAAATTGCGACAGCAAATATCGCACTCGGGGCCAATTCAATTCCCGTTCCACCGCAATTCCCGGACAATTGTTGCCAATCGAAGACAGGTTGCGCACCGGCATCCGCATATACTCGAAGTAGTAGCGATTCGGCCGCGCTGAGTTTGCCCGAAAAAGGGGTACGCCCCACAGACCGCCGCTTCTCTTTTCAAATCTTCCCTGGAGGCGAGGGGCCAAGCCCCTGGCAAATCACCGAATGACAGCCCTCAAGCACGCCCGCGCCGGCATTTTCGCAGCCGCCCTTCTGTGCGGGCTTTCGGCCTCCGCGCCCAGCGCCCTTGCCGGCGGCTTTGCCGTGCACGAGCAGTCCACCACCTATCTGGGCTCGGCCTTCGCCGGTTCCGCAGCGGGCGGTGACATCAGCTCCATGTACTGGAACCCGGCGGCCACGGTCGCCGCGCCCGGCTGCAACGCCGCATCGAGCTACAGTCTCATCATCGGCCGCAGCGAGGAGACGGCCGACAGCGGCGTGTTCGCCACCGGCGTTCCGGTGGCGCCGGGCCTCACGGCCCCACCCCTGTCACCCAAATCGACCGATATCGGCAGCGACGCGCTCGTCCCCGCCTCCTATCTAACCTGCCAGCTCTCCGAGCGGCTGTTCGTCGGGCTGGCGCTGAACTCGCCGTTCGGTATCCTCACCAAGCCGGATGACACCGGCTGGGCCGGGTCGCCGATCGCCATCACCTCCAAGGCGTTCTCGGCCGACATCAACCCCACCATCGCCTACAAGCTCACGCCGACGCTGACGGTCGGCGCCGGCCTCCAGGCCGAATACTTCCGCCTGCGCCTCACGCATGGCGCCTTTCCGTTGCCCTTCAGCCCGCTTCCGCTCTCTGGCTCCCGCGAGTACGAGGCCGAGGACGTGGGGTGGGGCGGCACCGCCGGCGTGTTGTGGCAGCCGCTGCCGGGCACCTCCCTGGGCGTCGGCTACCGCTCGGCGGTGGGCCTCGACGTGGGCGGCTGGTTCAGGCGCGATGCGGGCCTCACCAGCGGACCCGCGATATCCACCCACGCCGAGGCGGGCCTGACCCTCCCCGAGCAGGTCACCTTCAGCCTCCGGCAGGCCGTCGCGCCCAGTTGGACCGTACTCGGCACCGTCGAATGGACCAACTGGAGCCGGCTCGGCGACGTGGCCGCGACCGGCTCGGGCTGCGGCCCGACCGGCGTGTGCGAGGT
>DATBKR010000628.1:0-7064 GCA_036555805.1 Hyphomicrobiaceae bacterium
GGAATCCTATGTCGTTGACATGGTCGGCATCCTGGTGCTGCGCGAACTCGGTGTGCTGATTGTCGCGATCATGGTGGCGGGCCGGTCGGGGAGCGCCTACACCGCCGAGCTCGGCTCCATGAAGATGCGCGAGGAGATTGATGCGCTGTCAACCATGGGGCTCGATCCGATCGAGGTGCTGATCCTGCCGCGCGTTGTCGCGCTGATCTGCGCGCTGCCGATCCTGAGCTTCATCGGATCGGTGGCTGCGCTTTATGGCGGCGGGCTGGTCGCCCAGTTCTACGGTGACATGGGGCCGGCGATCTTCATCGCACGGCTGCATGAGGCGGTATCGGTCACGCATTTCGAGGTCGGCATCATCAAGGCACCGTTCATGGCGCTGGTGATCGGCATCGTCGCCTGCAGCGAGGGCCTGCGGGTCAAGGGCAGCGCAGAGTCGCTGGGACGGCAGACCACGACCTCGGTGGTGAAATCGATCTTCCTGGTGATCGTGCTCGACGGCCTGTTCGCCATGTTCTTCGCCTCGATCGACATGTGAGCGGTGCGCCGTGAGCGATGCTGTCATCCGCGTGCGCGACCTCGTGGTGGGCTTCGGCGCGCATACCGTGCTCGACGGGCTGTCGCTCGACGTGCAGGCGGGCGAGATCCTGGGGTTCGTCGGCGCGTCCGGCAGCGGCAAGTCGGTGCTGCTGCGCACCATCATCGGGCTCCTGCCCAGGCGCCGGGGCGCCATCGAGGTTCTGGGGACCGACCTCGACCGCGCGGGCGATGCCGGGCGCCGCGCCGTGGAGCGCCGCTGGGGCGTGCTGTTCCAGCAGGGCGCGCTGTTCTCCTCGCTGACGGCGATGGAGAACGTCGAGTTCCCGATGCGCGAATACCTCGGCCTGTCCGACCGGCTGCGCCGCGAGGTGGCGGCCGCCAAGCTCGAGATGGTGGGACTGACTGCCGCAGACGGGCCCAAGCTGCCCGCCGAGCTCTCGGGCGGCATGACCAAGCGCGTCGCACTCGCCCGTGCGCTGGCGCTCGACCCGGAGATCGTGTTCCTCGACGAGCCCACATCGGGGCTGGACCCGATCGCGGCGGGCGACTTCGACGTGCTGATCAAGACGCTGCAGCAGACGCTGGGTCTCACCGTGTTCATGGTCACCCACGACCTGGAGAGCCTGTACACGGTGGCGGACCGCATCGCGGTGCTGGCCGACAGCAAGGTGGTGGCGGACGGCCCGATCGCGGCGATGCTCGCCTCCGAGCATCCGTGGGTGAAGAGCTACTTTCGAGGCAGACGCGCGCGGCTGCTCGCAGAGCGGCTGGCGCAGGCTCCAAGCTGAGGCAAGGCTCCCGTGGAAAACAAAGCGCGCTATGTCGTCATCGGACTGTTCACGCTCGCCGTGACCGTGGCCGGCTTTGCCTTCGTCTACTGGTTGCAGAATGCCGGCGGCCTCGGGCAGCGGGCGTTCTACGGGATCCGTTTCGAGTCTCCCGTCTCGGGGTTGCTCAAGGGCGGCGCGGTGCTCTTCAACGGCATCCGCGTCGGCGAGGTGGCGGAGATCGGCCTCTCCGCACAGAACCCCAAGCAGGTGCAAGTGCTGGTAGCCATCGACCCGGCCACGCCGGTGCGGGCGGACACCAAGGTCGACGTGGAATTCCAGGGCCTGACGGGGGCCACGGCGATCGCGCTGAGCGGCGGCAGCCCCGCGGCGCCCGCGCTCAGCGCCTCCGGCGGCGCCCCGCCGCTGCTCGTCGCCGACGACGCCGCGACCCAGAGCCTGTCGGCTGCGGCGCGGGAGGCGTTGCGGCGCCTCGATGCGATCCTGGTGGAGAACGCCGAGCCGCTCAAGAGCACGCTCACCAACCTCAGCACGTTCTCCGCCGCGCTCGCCCGCAACTCCGACAAGCTCGACGGCATCGTGGCGGGCTTGGAGCGCTTCACCGGCGGCGGGGCCAAGGGGCCGGTCACCACCTACGATTTGACGGCGCCGCGCTCCTTTCCACCCATCGAGAAGGCGGTGGCGGCGCAGATCGCGGTGCCTGACCCGAGCGCGCCGATCGCGCTCGACAACCAGAAGATCCTGCCGCCGTTCCCGGATGCGGCAGGCTACGGCAATGCGCAGTGGGCGGACACCATCCCCAAGCTGGTGCAGGCCAAGGTGGTGCAGGCGCTGGAGAACTCCGGCTATGTCGGCGCCGTAAGCCGGCCGCTCGAGGGGCTCGCGGCCGACTACAAGCTGCTCATCGACATCCGCACGTTCCGCCTGCCGGCGAAGCCGGGCGCCGCAGCGGAGGTGGAGTTCGGCGCCAAGGTACTGGGCGCCGGCGGCCGCATCCTGGCCAGCAAGGTGTTCGCGGCCAAGGCGGCACGCGACTCGGCCGATGCGCCGGCGGCCGTGGCCGCCATCGACGAGGCCTTCGGCAGGGTCGCCACGGACCTCGTGAAATGGGTTCCGCAGGTCCTCGAATCCCAGCCGCCGCCCAAGCAGCCGTAGCTTGGCTCGAGCGGCAGCGAGACCTAACACCGGGTAGTTGGGTCTGCCGCCAGCTCCGCCAGCGTTGAGCTTGGCGCAAGACAGAATACCGGGCTTGGCAATTGCGCTGGCGTTTGCACTGGGCAGGTGACCGGCCGCGGGCGATGCAGTTCGACGCCGCGACCATGGACTGTACGCTGAGTTTGGGTCCTGAAGCTGATCCCTGGCCCCTCGAGGCCGGCCCTGCTAGGGTGCCGCGCTTCCCATCACAGAAGGCCCTCCCATGACCTACGCGTTCACGCCCGTCCCCCAGCCGGCCCTGCCGATCAAGGGCTCGGACCAGCTGTTCCCGGTCCATCGCATCTATTGCGTCGGCCGCAACTACGCCGAGCACACCAGGGAGATGGGCGGCGACACCAAGGACCCGCCGTTCTTCTTCCAGAAGAACCCGGACAACGCTATCGCCGACGGCACCTTCCCCTATCCGCCGCAAACCGGGAACGTACATTTCGAGATCGAGCTGGTGGTCGGCCTCAAGTCGGGGGGCGCCAACATCGAGGCCGCCGACGCCATGCGCCACGTGTTCGGCTATGCCGTGGGCATCGACATGACGCGGCGCGACCTGCAGGACGTAGCCAAGAAGCTGGCGCGCCCGTGGGAGGTGGCCAAGGCGTTCGAGCACTCCGCGCCGATGACAGCGATCGTGCCGGCGCAGCACGTCGAGACGATCGCCAAAGGCGCGATCTGGCTGGAGGTCAACGGCGTGCGCAGGCAAACCGGAGACCTGAGCCAGATGATCTGGGACGTTCCGAACCAGATCGCCTTCCTGTCCACCCTGTTCGAGCTGACGGCGGGCGACCTGATCTTCACCGGCACGCCGGCCGGCGTGGGCGCCATCAGGAAGGGCGACAAGATCAAGGGGCACGTGGACGGGGTGGGCGACCTCGATGTGACGGTGGTATAGGCGGCAGCCCAAATTCCTCGCCCCGGACATGGTGGTTCCGGCTCGGTGGGCTACGGCCCCTGAGACCCCAACCCGCCCAACGTTGGGGCGAGGCCCCCGCATACGCAAGTGGCTTGTCACGGTGATGACCGGGCTGGCGCAGCCCGCCAATCCGCGCTTCCGTCAATTGGGGGAGACGGGATGCGGGGGGCTTTCGCCTGATTGTCTTGGCATGCCACATCGCCATATAAGGGCGCATGCCTGCGTCCGTACCTTTCCGCAAGATGAACGGTCTCGGCAACGAGATCCTGGTGGTCGACCTGCGCGGGCGCCGCGAGGCGCTGGGCCCGGCGGCGGCGCGGGCCATCGGCCGGCGCGGCGGCCAGCATTTCGACCAGATGATGGTGCTGCACGACGCCGAGAGCGCGAGCACCGACGCCTACGTGCGCATCTACAATATCGACGGCTCGGAGGCGGGGGCATGCGGCAACGGCATGCGCTGCGTGAGCTGGGTCGTGGCCGAGGAGACCGGCCGCCGCGCGCTCAGGTTCGAGACCAGCGCCGGGGTGCTCGAGGCGCGCATCACCGACGCGGGCAGCATCGCGGTGGATATGGGCGCGCCCAGGTTCGGCTGGCGCGAGATTCCGCTCGCCACACCATGCGAGGATACCGGCGCCATCGAACTCAGTGCCGACGGGGTAGAGGGGCGCGGCCTGGGTGCGGCGTCCGTGGTCAGCATGGGCAACCCGCATGCGGTGTTCTGGGTCGAGGACCCCGACGCCCACGACCTCCGCCGTCTCGGGCCGCTGCTGGAGACCCATCCGCTGTTTCCGGAGCGGGCCAACGTCTCGCTGGCCCACGTCACCTCGCCGCGCAGCATCGCCGTGCGCACCTGGGAGCGCGGCGCCGGCCTGACCAGGGCGTGCGGCAGCGCCGCTTGTGCGGCGGCCGTGTGCGCGGCGCGCAGGGGGCTGGCGGAGCGGCACGTGACGGTAACTTTGCCCGGCGGCCCGCTCGACGTCGAGTGGCGGCCGGACGACCGCGTGTGGATGACGGGCCCGGTGCAATTCGAACGCGCAGGCGTGCTCGACGCCTTCGAGGCAGCGTGACGATGGGCGCCTTGCCATCAGCGCGATTCGCCCTTGCGGGCGTCCCCTCCCCCCTTGTGGGCGAGGGACAGGGTGGGGGGGATTGCAGAACATCTGCCGTTGGGGTTCCCCCCACCCCTAACCCCTCCCAACAAGGGGGAGGGGAATCCACGCGGCATTCGCGCGGCGGGGGTGCTCCGGTTCGGGTTGTCACTTTGGGGTGCCGGCTCAACGCGTACGAATCGGAGGTGATGCGGGGTCACGCTGAGGCAGCCGGGCTCGCTGGGGCGGTGATCGTCAACACCTGCGCCGTCACCGCGGAGGCCGTGCGGCAGGCGACGCAGGCGATCCGCAGGCTGCGGCGGGAGCGCCCGCAGGCCCGCATCGTCGTGACGGGCTGCGCGGCGCAGGTCGAGCCGGACCGGTTCGCCCGCATGCCCGAGGTGGATGCCGTCATCGGCAACGCCGAGAAGATGCGGCGCCAGACCTTCGCCGCCTTGAGCCTCGCCGACAGCCCGCGCGTGGCCGTCAACGACATCATGTCGGTGCGCGAGACCGCATCCGCCATGGTCGACGGCTTCGGCTCTCGCGCGCGCGCCTACATGCAGGTGCAGAACGGCTGCGACCACCGCTGCACCTTCTGCATCATCCCCTTCGGCCGCGGGCGGTCGCGCTCGGTGCCGGCCGGCGAGGTGGTGGCGCAGGCGCGCCGGCTGGTGGAGGCCGGCCATCCGGAGATCGTGCTGACGGGGGTGGACCTCACCGCCTACGGCCTCGATCTGCCGGGCGCCACGCGGCTGGGCGGGCTGGTGCGGCACATCCTGCGGCATGTGCCGGAGCTGCGGCGGCTGCGGCTTTCGTCCATCGACCAGATGGAGGCCGACGCCGACCTGCTCGCTGCGCTGGCCGACGAGCCGCGCCTGATGCCGCACCTGCATCTGTCGCTGCAGTCGGGCGACGACATGATCCTGAAGCGCATGAGGCGGCGGCACCAGCGCGCCGACGCCGTGCGCTTCTGCGCGGAAGTACGGCGCCTGAGGCCGGACACCGTGTTCGGCGCCGACCTGATCGCCGGGTTTCCGACCGAGACGGAGGAGATGTTCGCCAGCTCGCTGCGGCTTGTCGACGACTGCGGCCTCACGTTCCTGCATGTGTTCCCGTTCTCGCGCCGCGCCGGCACGCCGGCCGACCGCATGCCCCAGGTTGCCGGCGCGGCCATCAAGGAGCGCGCGGCGCGGCTGCGGCACAAGGGCAGCGCGGCGCTGGCGGGGTACCTCGGCAGGCACGTCGGTCAGGTGGCGGAGGTGCTGATGGAGCGGCCGGGCTTCGGCCGCACGCCGGGCTTCGCCGAGGCGGAGACCGATCCTGGCGCCGCGCTGGCTGGCGAGCTTGTGAAAATTCGTGTCACGGGCTCCGACGGCTCCCGCTTGCGCGGAGTGCCGCTTGCCCCCAAGTGTGCCGCGTGAACGACCGGCCTGCAAAACGAGGCGGCTTCTTCTCCGCGTTCCGGCGCGTGTTCGGGCGCGAGGAGGAGCCCGCACCCGCGCGCGTGGAAGAGGTCCGGAGCGCCGAGGAGGCGCCAAGCGGCGACAGTGGGCCTCCGCTCCCACCGGTTGAAACTCGGACGGTGGAAGTTGAGGCGGTCGAGGTCCGGCGGGCGACGACGCCCTGTGCGGGCGAGGCCCAGGCCGTGGAGGTCGAGGCGGTCGAAGAGGCCGCCCCTCCGGCGCCGTCACTCGGCTCGGAGCCGCCGCAGAGGGTGAGCTGGTTGCTTCGCCTCAGGCGGGGTCTTGCCAAGACATCCGCCCAGCTGGCGCAGAATATTTCGGGCGTCTTCACCAGGCGCAAGCTCGACGCGGAGACGCTGCAGGAGCTGGAGGACCTTCTGATCCAGGCCGACCTGGGTGTCGAGACCTCCGCGCGCATCGCCGACGCCTTGGCCAAGGGCCGCCACGACAAGGAGATCACCACCGAGGAGGTGCGCGCCGTCCTGGCCGCCGAGGTGCAGCGCGCGCTGGCGCCCGTGGCCAGGCCGCTGCTGATTCCGCGTGGCGAGGGCGTGCAGGTCATCCTGGTGGTCGGTGTCAATGGCACCGGCAAGACCACCACCATCGGCAAGCTGGCGCACAGCCTGATCGGGCAGGGCAGCAGCGTCATGATCGCGGCAGGCGACACGTTCCGCGCCGCGGCCATCGATCAGTTGAAGATCTGGGGCGAGCGCACCGGCGCCGAGGTGATCGCCCGCAACGTCGGCGCCGACGCGGCGGGGCTGGCGTTCGATGCCCTGACGCGGGCGCGCGAAAAAGACTGCGACGTATTGCTGGTCGACACCGCCGGCCGTTTGCAGAACAAGCAGGCTCTGATGGACGAGCTGGAAAAGGTGATTCGCGTCCTGCGCAAGATCGATCCCACGGCCCCGCACCACGTGTTGCTGGTGCTCGATGCAACCACAGGTCAGAACGCCCTTAACCAAGTGGAAGTGTTCAAGGACAAGGCGGGCGTGACCGGGCTGATCATGACCAAGCTCGACGGCACGGCAAGGGGTGGCATCCTGGTGGCAATTTCGGCAAA
>DATBKR010000629.1:0-7974 GCA_036555805.1 Hyphomicrobiaceae bacterium
GCCAATGCCGACCGGGCGGTCTCGGACGTGCTGTCCAAGATCCAGCAGGTCAAGGCCCAGCTGCCGCGCGAATCGCAGGACCCGGTCGTGGTCCGTCAGACCGGCGACCCGATCGCGCTGATGTACATGTCGTTCAACAGCACGGTGATGACGGGCTCGCAGATCACCGACTACCTGATCCGCGTGGTGCAGCCGCGCCTGCAGACCATCGACGGCGTCGCCAACGCCCAGGTGTTCGGCGCCCAGACCTTCGCCATGCGCGTGTGGCTCAACCCCGACAAGATGGCGGCGCTCGCCATCACGCCGCTCGACGTGCGCAACGCGCTTGCCGCCAACAACTTCGTGACAGCGGCGGGACAGGTGAAGGCCGACTTCGTCCAGACCACCATCAACGCCGAGACATCGCTCAGCGATCCCGCGGCGTTCGCCAAGCTGGTGGTGGCGCAGCGGGGCGACGCGCTGATCCGCCTCGACGACATCGCCGCCATCGAGCTCGGCCCCGAGAGCGTCGACGTCTCCACAGCCTTCGACGGCCAGAAGGCGGTGTTCATCGGCCTGTTTGCAAACCCCACGGCCAACCCGCTCACCGTCATCGGCAAGGTCCGCGAGGCGTTCCCCGACATCCAGCGCCAGCTGCCGCCGGGCCTTGAGGGCTCCATCGCCTACGACGCCACCAAGTTCATCGAGGCCTCCATCAGGGAGGTGGTGACCACGCTGTTCGAGGCCGTGCTGATCGTGGTCGCCGTGATCTTCCTGTTCCTCGGCAACCTGCGCTCGACCCTGATCCCGATCGTCACTATCCCGCTGTCGCTCATCGGCGTGATGTTCGCCATGCTGGCGGCCGGCTTCTCCATCAACCTGCTCACGCTGCTGGCGCTGGTGCTCGCCATCGGGCTCGTCGTCGACGACGCCATCGTGGTGGTGGAGAACATCCACCGCCACATCGAGGAGGGCATGGCGCCCATCGACGCCGCCCTGGCCGGCGCACGCGAGATCGCCGTGCCGGTCATCTCCATGACCATCACGCTGGCGGCGGTCTATGCGCCCATCGGCTTCGTCTCCGGCCTCACCGGCATCCTGTTCCGCGAATTCGCCTTCACGCTGGCCGGCGCTGTGATCGTCTCGGGCATCATCGCGCTGACGCTGTCGCCGATGATGTCCTCGCGTCTGCTGAGGCCGCAGCAGCACACCGGCCGCTTCGGGCGCGCGCTCGATGCCGTCTTCGCCAGCCTGCGCCGGCGCTACGACCGCCGCCTCGGCCGCACCCTCGGCCGCCGGCCGGTGACGCTGCTCGTGCTCATTGCGGTCATGATCGCGACCGGCATCATGTACATGACGACGCAGAAGGAGCTGGCACCTGAGGAGGACCAGGGCGTCGTGTTCGCCCAGGTGGAGGTGCCCGCCGCCGCCAACCTGGACTACCTGGAGCAGGCGACCGCGCAGCTCGGCAAGGTGTTCGACAGCGTGCCCGAGAAGGACCACCTCTTCACCATCCACGGCTTTCCCGATGGGCACCACTCGTTCTCGGGCATGATCCTGACGCCTTGGGACCAGCGCCACCGCTCGCAGAAGCAGGTGCTGGGCAGCCTGCAGGGCCCGGTCGCCGGCGTCGCCAACGCGCAGGTGTTCGCGTTCGGGCCGCCGTCGCTGCCCGGTTCCATCGGCGGTCCTCCGGTGCAGTTCGTGATCACTACCACGGCCGACTACACGCAGCTCGCGCAACAGGCCGACAAGATGCTGACCGATGCGCGCAAGAGCGGGCTCTTCATCTTCGCCGTCGCCGATCTCAAGTTCGATACGCCGCAGATCGAGCTGAAGATCGACCACGACAAGGCCAACCGCCTCGGCATCACCATGCAGGACCTGGGCGGCTCGCTCGCCACGCTGCTCGGCGGCAACTACGTCAACCGTTTCAACCTCTACGGCCGCAGCTACCAGGTGATCCCGCAGGTGCCGCGCGATTTCCGCCTTACCTCCGACTGGCTGCAGCGCTACCAGGTGCGCACCGGCTCGGGCGGGCTGGTGCCGCTGGCGAGCGTGGTCTCCATCGAGCAGTCGGTGCAGCCCAACGCGCTCACGACATTCCAGCAGCTCAACTCCGCGACGCTGTCGGGCGTGCCGTTCCCCGGCCGCACCGTGGGCGAGGTGCTCGACTTCCTCAAGGCCAAGGCGGCGGAGAACCTGCCCTTCGGCTTCACCTACGACTTCCAGGGCGAGAGCCGGCAGTACGTGCAGGAGGGGGGTACGCTGGTGCTCACCTTCGTGTTCGCGCTGATCATCATCTACCTGGTGCTGGCGGCCCAGTACGAGAGCTTCCGCGATCCGTTCATCATCCTGATCGCGCTGCCCACAGCCATGTTCGGCGCGCTGCTGCCCTTGAATCTTGGCGGGCTCATCACTGGCATGCTGGCCCAGTTGTCGCCCATCTTCCAGCCGCTGCAGCAGACGTTCGGAGCCGCCACCATCAACATCTACACCCAGATCGGACTCGTTACGCTGATCGGCCTCATCTCCAAGCACGGCATCCTGATGGTGGACTACGCCAACCACCTGCAGGAGAACGAGGGGCTGGGCCGCCGCGAGGCGATCCAGAAGGCGGCGGGCATCCGGCTGCGGCCGATCCTGATGACCACCGCTGCCATGGTGGTCGGCATGGTGCCGCTCCTGACCGCGCACGGCGCCGGCGCGGCGAGCCGCTTCGCCATCGGCGTAACCATCGCCGCCGGCATGACCATCGGCACGCTGTTCACGCTGTTCGTGACGCCGGTGGTCTACACCTACGTCGCCCGCGACCACGCCGCCCACCGCGCCCGCACGGGCGCCATGGCGGCGCCGCAAGGGCAGCCTGCGGAGTAGGTGTCAGACCGTCAGCGCGGGGGCTCCCTCTCCCGGCGCAGGGCCAACCTCGCCACATACACCATGAGCGCGGGGAGAGGGATGGGGTGAGGGGCAGCCACACACTCAGCGATCAGATTGTTGCTGCCCCTCACCCCGACCCTCTCCCCACAAGTCCTCGGGCTTCTCCGGGTGCAGTCGAATCTGTGGGTGGCCCGAGGACTTGCGGGGAGAGGGAGTGGACGCGTTGCATGTGCGCCACAACGGCCCTCTTGCCGACAACTTTCGCGGCCACCTTTTGCAGAGTTGTTAACCCACACCTGCGAAGGTGGCAGATGATGGGTTGACATCGGATTGATAGGTAGAATGTAGCGGGTGTGAGGTTGTGGCATGGGCGTCTTCGCGGGGCATGGCTCCCGGTTCAGGGGCGTGACCATCTCGTTCGGCGAGCGTTTCGCCGCTTCCGACCAGTTCGATGCAATCTTCCGCGAGGGCATGACCCTGGTGGAGCACGCGGCCGGCTATCTCGACGGCCCCGGCCGCAAGGAGGCCAAGGCGCTCGCCGGCCCGGCTGCCATGCTCTACGCCAGCGAGAGCATGCGCCTCACCACCCGGCTCCTGGAGCTGGCGTCGTGGCTGATGATCCGCCGTTCCTTCAAGGAGGGCGAGATCACGGCTGAGCAGCTCGCCCGCAAGCGCGAGCGCGTGCGCCTCACCGAGCCCGGGCGGATCTCGCACGTCAAGGGCTTCGACACGCTGCCTGCGGGACTGCAGGAGCTGATCCGGGCGAGCTTCGCCCTCAACGACCGGATCGTGCGGCTCGACCTCGCCATGCAGGTGCGCATCGACGAGGCGGACCCCGCCGATGCGGCGGACGCTCCGGCCGTCCCGAGCCCGGTACAGACGCAGGTGGGGCGCCTGGAGCGCGCGTTCTCCGGCCGCTCGCGTCTGCGTGCCGTCCCGAGCGCGTCGTAGCGAGTCGCCGGCCCGCAGCTTGGCCTGACCTCGTCCCAGCCATGGTCTCACCGGAGCCGGCGCAGCCCAGCCGACCGCGCTAGCCGCGCCGCGCCCCCTTGGCGCGGGCCAGGGTGCGTTCGGCGCGCGCCAGATGCGGCTTGTCCACCATCTGGCCTCGGTGCGCCAGCGCGCCGGCGCCGGGGTTGTCGGCGAACAGCCGCACGATCTCCTCGGCCGCGGCCACCTCCTCCACGCTGGGCGTGAAGGCGGCGTTGATCGCGGCGATCTGGCCGGGATGGATCGCCATCTTGCCGGTGAAGCCGTCGCGAGCCGCGGCTCGCGCTTCGAGCGCCAGGCCCTCCGCGTCGCGCAGGTTCACGAACACCGTATCGATGGCCTCCACGCCGGCCGCCGCGGCCGCAAACAATGTGAGGTCGCGCGCCAGCCGGTAGGGCGAGGTCCAGGTGCGGCCGTCGGCCTCGCGGTTGCTCGCCGAGCCCGCCGCCGCGGCCAGGTCCTCGCCGCCCCACGTCAGGGCCTCCAGCCGCGAGCTGGAGCCCGCGTAGGTGTGGAGCTGGAACAGCGACACGGGCGTCTCCGTGGCGATGGCGATGATACGCGTCGATCCGACGGCCGCGCCGGCGTGCTCCTCGCCGTGGCGCAGCGCGAGGGAGAGCTTGTGCACGTCGTCGCCCGAGCGCGGCTTGGGCAGCAGGATGCCCTCTGGCCGCGCCCCTATCACGCCGGCCACGTCGTCCTGCCACAGATCCGTCTCCAGCGCGTTGATGCGCACGTAGAGGCGCGGGCGGCCCTCGCGCGGGCGCGCGTCGGCGATGTACTGCGCCGCCAGCGTGCGCGCCGCGGCCTTGCGCGGGCCGCTCACCGAGTCCTCCAGGTCGAGGATCAGGGCATCGGCCCCGCTGGCGAGGCCTTTTCCCAGCTTCTTCTCGTCGTCCGCGGGAATGAACAGCAGGGAGCGCATGCTTCTCAGGCCTTCGGCCGCTTGCGCATCATGGCCTGGCGCCGGCACTCGGCCACCACCTCGCCCTTCTGGTTGATGGCTCTGTGCAGGAACTCGACGATGCCGGCGTCGGGGCGCGAGCGGGTCTCGCGCTTGGAGAGAACCTCCGTCGTCACCCGCAGCGTGTCGCCGTGGAACACGGGCTTGGGAAACTTCACCTCGGCCATGCCGAGATTGGCGACGGTGGTGCCGAGCGTGGTGTCGTTGACCGAGATGCCGATCATCAGCCCGAGGGTGAACAGGCTGTTGACCAGCGGCCCGCCCCACTCGGTCTCGCGCGAGAACTCGTGGTCGATGTGGAGCGGCTGCGGATTGTGGGTGAGGCAGGAGAACAGCGTGTTGTCCATCTCCGTGACGGTGCGCCGGATCGCGTGCTCGAACACGCGCCCCACCTCGAACTCCTCCAGATAGAGCCCAGTCGCCATGGTTGCCTCGCTGCCGGCGTCCGCCTAGGTTGGCGCTGACTTTCACATTGGGAGCGGCGCACGCCGCAGTCAATCGCGGCCTATGCTGGACCCTGTCGCCATCTTCATCGCCGCCGTGTTCCTGGTGGCCGGACTCGTCAAGGGCGTCATCGGCCTGGGATTGCCGACCATCTCGATGGGGCTGCTTGCAGTCATCATGCCGCCGGCCGAGGCCGCCGCCCTGCTGATCGCGCCGTCCCTGGCAACGAACGTCTGGCAGATGCTTGCCGGCCCCAACCTGCGGCCGATCCTGCGGCGCCTGTGGCCGACCATGCTCGGCGTGTGCGCCGGAACCTGGGCGGGAGCGGGGCTGATGAGCGGAGCCGAGGGGCGGCTGGGCACGGCCTCGCTGGGCGCCGCGCTGATGGCCTATGCGCTGACGGGCCTCTCGTCGTTGCGGCTGTCCATCGGCGCCGCAGCCGAGCGCTGGCTCGGGCCGCTGGCGGGCGGCGCCACCGGACTGATCACGGCCGCGACCGGCGTGTTCGTCATCCCGGCCGTGCCCTACCTGCAGGCCATCGGCCTGGAGAAGGACGACCTGGTGCAGGCGCTCGGCCTCTCGTTCACGGTCTCGACACTGGCCCTGGCGGTCAATCTCGCGACAGCGGGCACGTTCAACCTCTCCGTGGCTGGACCGAGCATTGTAACGCTGGCCGTGGCCGGGGCTGGCATGTGGCTTGGCCAGGAATTGCGGGCGCGCCTGAGTCCGGCCGCGTTCCGGGTCTGGTTCTTCATCGCCCTCTTTGCGCTGGGGCTCTATCTCCTGCTGCGCGCGGCGGCATGAGAAGCGGCTGGCGTCGGCGCTACAGGTTCGCCGACGGTTGGGGGGCCGTCCAGGGATAACAAGTGCCGGGATGACACGGAAACCGAGCGTCGGTGCCGTGACGTTGGCCAGACTCCTGTTTCGTCAGCGCCATGCGCGTGCCGGTCCAGGCCCATCGTTCCCTCCGCGCCACCGCCGTGCTCCAGCCTCGGCTCTCCCCTGCAGCGCTCGGAGGCTACTGCCTCCGAGCGCCGCCCGGGAGGGCCCTTGCGGCGCATCGTCTCGGTGCGGAGAGAGGCGCTGCGGGACCGTCCCCTACGCTACGACCGCGACCCCGGACATGCGCGGGCGAGCGTACCGACTGTCCGCTGCCCGCGTCCCTGGCCGACATGGGCAGCATTCCCCGACGCGCAGGAGATTAACCACGTTACGGCATATTGTCAAACTAAAAATGATGTTTGTGCGCAAAAATTAGAAGAGCCATTCCGGCTCGCGACCGAGCTGTCCCTGCAGGGAAATTGCGCATGAGCTGGGGCCATCATTCATCTGCGGGCCGATGTTGCGTTACGGCCCTTCGGGCCTGACGCAACCTCTACTTCACCCTGATGGCTACGCGGTCGGTGCGGCCGTTGGCGTCGATGACGGACAGGCGGAAAAAGCCGCGGCGGCCGGCGGGAAGCTGCACCTCGCGGCGCGCGGGGTCGGAGGCGAGCGGGGCGCCGTCGAGCAGCCAGGTGAGGGGCAGCGCGCCGCCCTCGGCCTTGGCGACCACTGCCGCGTCCTCGTCGTCGGCCGGCGCCTCGATCTCGGCGCGGTCGGGCGGGAAGGCGATCCTGACCGGCGGCTGCGCCGCCGTGGCGCTGCGGTCGCTGATGCTGCCCTCGCCCAGCACGGCGCCTTCGCGGAAGCGGCGGAGCGGCGGCGGCAGCTCGCTGGTGGTGGCGCGCAGGACGCCGGGCGGTGCCGGCGCCAGCGGCGCGCGCTTGAGGGAGAGGCGGGCGAAGGCGTCGAACAGCAGGGGCGCAGCGGCGGTGTGGCCCGTCAGGCCCGGCACGGCGGCGCCGTCGGCGCGGCCCACCCACACCGCGACGGTACGGCGACCGTCGAAGCCCACCGACCAGGCGTCGCGGAAGCCATAGGAGGTGCCGGTCTTGTAGCACACGACGCCAGGCCTGGCGTTGGCCGGCGGCAGCGCCCGGCACAGGATGTCGCGCACATACCAGGCGGCAACTTCCGACAACAGGCGCTGGCCGCCAGCCGGGCCGCGCGGGGCGGCATCGTCGCGGCTGTGGCGCAGCGCCACCGGCCCGCCGCCGCGGGCGATGGCCGCGTAGAGCTGGGCGAGGTCGGTAAGGCGCAGGCCCACGCCGCCGAGCGCCATGGCGAGCGACGGATCGGCGCCCTTGGGCAGCACCGGATCCACGCCCGCCTGCTGCAGCCGGGAATAGAGCCGGCCGGCGCCCACCGCCTCCAGCACCTTCACGGCGGGAATGTTGAGCGAGTGGATGAGCGCGGCGCGGATGGTGACGGTGCCGTGCCAGTCGTTGTCGAAGTTCTTCGGCATGTAGAGGCCGAAGCGGGCCGGCGCGTCCTCGATCAGCGTGTCCGGGTGGGCGAGGCCGAGTTCGAAGGCGAGGCCGTAGATGATCGGCTTCAGCGTGGAGCCCGGCGAGCGCAGCGCGGCGGCCATGTCGATGGCGCCCGAACGCCCCGCATCGAGCAGGCCGGGCGAGCCGACGTAGGCGATGATCTCGCCGGTGCGGTGGTCGACGGCGATGACGGCGGCCGACAGGCGCCCGTCCAGGGTGGCGGCGTAGTCGCGCACCAGGGCCTCCAGGTTGGCCTGGGCGGCATAGTCGAGCGTCAGGCGATGCACCGTGCGGGCGGGGTGCTGGCCCACCTCGGTGTCGGCGAGGTGCGGGGCCAGCATGGGA
>DATBKR010000630.1:0-2367 GCA_036555805.1 Hyphomicrobiaceae bacterium
TACCTCGTCAACTCCAGCATGATGCAGATCAAGATGGCGCAGGGCGCCAAGCCCGGCGAGGGCGGCCAGCTGCCCGGCCACAAGGTGGATAAGATCATCGCCAGGGTGCGGCACTCCACGCCCGGCGTGGGTCTCATCTCCCCGCCGCCGCACCATGACATCTACTCCATCGAGGACCTGGCGCAGCTGATCTTCGACCTCAAGAACGTCAACCCGAATGCCGACGTGTCGGTGAAGCTGGTGTCGGAAGTCGGCGTCGGCACGGTCGCGGCGGGCGTTGCCAAGGCGCGCGCCGACCACGTCACCATCGCCGGCTTCGAGGGCGGTACGGGCGCTTCGCCACTCACCTCCATCAAGCACGCCGGCTCGCCCTGGGAGATCGGGCTGGCCGAGACGCACCAGACGCTGGTGGCGAACCGCCTGCGCGGCCGCATCGCCGTGCAGGTGGACGGCGGCGTGCGCACGGGGCGCGACGTGGCGATCGGAGCGATGCTGGGCGCGGACGAGTTCGGCTTCTCCACCGCGCCGCTGATCGCGCTCGGCTGCATCATGATGCGCAAGTGCCACCTCAACACCTGCCCGGTTGGCGTGGCCACGCAGGACCCGGTGCTGCGCGCCAAGTTCAAGGGCCAGCCCGAGTACGTCATCAACTATTTCTTCTTCGTGGCCGAGGAGGTGCGCGAGTACATGGCCGCGCTGGGCTATCGCACCTTCGACGAGATGGTCGGCCAGTCCCAGTGCCTCGACAAGGAGCGCGCCATCGGGCACTGGAAGGCGCGCGGGCTCGACTTCGAGAAGCTGTTCCACAAGATCGAGGTGCCGGAGAGCGTCGCCGTCTACAATTCCGAGCGCCAGGACCACGGCCTCGACAAGGTGCTCGACAACAGGCTGATCGAGCTGGCGAAGCCGGCGCTGGACGACAGGAAGCCGGTGCGGCACGAGCTCGCCATCTGCAACCGCGACCGCACCACCGGGGCGATGCTCTCGGGCGAGGTGGCCCGCCGCTACGGCCACACGGGGCTGCCCGACGACACCGTCTGGCTGTCGTTCAAGGGCACGGCCGGGCAGAGCTTCGGCGCCTGGCTCGCCCACGGCGTCACGCTCGACCTCGTCGGCGAGGCCAACGACTACGTCGGCAAGGGCCTCTCCGGCGGCAAGCTGATCGTGCGGCCGGACCCGAACTCGGGGATCGTGCCGGAGGAGAGCATCATCGTCGGCAACACCGTGCTTTACGGCGCCATCTCCGGCGAGTGCTACTTCCGCGGCGTCGCGGGCGAGCGCTTCGCGGTGCGCAACTCCGGCGCCATCGCGGTGGCGGAAGGCACAGGCGACCACGGCTGCGAGTACATGACGGGTGGCGTGGTCGTGGTGATCGGCCCCACGGGACGCAACTTCGCGGCCGGCATGTCGGGCGGCATCGCCTATGTGCTCGACGAGGACGGCACCTTCGAGCGGCGCTGCAATCTCGCCATGATCGACCTCGAGCCGGTGGTGGCCGAGGAAGAGGTGATGCAGCGCCTCTCCAACCAGGCGGGAGACCTCGAAAGCCACGGCCTCGTCGATGTGATGCGCGACCTCACCGGCCAGGACGCCGAGCGCCTGCACCAGCTGATCGCCCGGCACGCGCACTACACAAACTCGGCGCGCGCGCACGCCATCCTGGAGAACTGGGCCGCGTACCTGCCCAAATTCAAGAAGGTGATGCCGGTGGAGTACCGCGAGGCGCTGATGGAGATGGCCAAGCAGCAGGCGGCGGACCCGACCGGCCTGGAGGTGATCGAGATCGGCCTGCGGGCGGACAAGGCTTAGCGCGGCCAGGGGCGCGTGGGTCGGGACCTGCGCGCCGGCCGCGCAGAGGACGGCACGCGCGATGAAAATCTACGGCGACCTCGGCTCCGGCAACTGCCTGAAGGTCAAGTACACGGCGGACCATCTGGGTCTGCCGTATGCTTGGGTGCACACTGACATCATGAAGGCGCAGACCAGGACGCCGGAGTTCCTGGCCTCCTTCCCGCTCGGCCGCATCCCGGCGGTGGACTTCGGCGACGGCCGGCTGCTCGCCGAGTCGAATGCCATCATCCGCTATCTGGCGCGCGGCAGCGCGCTGCTGCCCGCGGATGCCTTTACGCAGGCCAAGATCGACGAGCTGTTGTTCTGGGAGCAGTACAGCCACGAGCCCTACGTCGCCACGACGCGCTACCACATGGTCTATCTCAAGCGCTCGCTCGACGAGCGCGAGCCCTGGCGCGTCGCGCGCGGAGAGGCCGCCCTGGACCTGATGGACTGCCTGCTGGCCGGGCGGCAGTGGCTGGTGGGCGAGGCCATGACCATCGCGGACATGGCGCTCCTGGCCTACACGCGCCTGGC
>DATBKR010000631.1:0-16783 GCA_036555805.1 Hyphomicrobiaceae bacterium
GGCATCGCACACGAACTGCATCGTCCGCTCCTGACAGTGGATCTCGTCTGGCGATATGGGGTCCGGAAGACGGAAGTGTAGGCTCAATTCCGCATCCCACCATGCCACGCAATTGCGACCAGGACTAGGCGGCGGCCGAGCGGGCTCAAGTGGAGTGCGGGGCGCGGAGCCACGGCGAGTCCAGGTCGAGCTGCCGTTCTCGGCGCGAGGGCGGCGGCGGCTATTGTGGGGGATTTTTCGGGTGCGCCGCTCGGGTGGGTGCGCGCGACCGAGCCTCAGGCCGACGAGGGTGCGTGGGGCGGGGAAATCTCACGCCCCCCGCGGATGCGGGGGCACAGGATGCAGGCGAGTACGGGCGTGGAGTGGGAAGGAGCCCGCCGCTGGGCTATTGGAGCGCCCTGCGGGCAGCGATGCACGCGCCAGGGCAATGGGGGAAGAAGGGAGCACAGGTGTGCCGTGCTCCCGCGGCTCACGGCCTGTCAGGCCGCTCACATCCCGCCGGTCGGCTTCTTCTTTTCCTTTTTCATGCTGCTCTTCTTCTTCTGGGCGGCGACGGCCTGGTCGGATCCAATCACGACAGGCACGACGATGGCCGCGCTGAACGCCGCGAGCATGGCTGCGATGATCAGTTTCTTCACGGGTGTTCTCCTGTGTTCCACCACCGCCGCACGATCCGCCAGTTTGGATTGCCGAGGCAATCCGGGCGATTGCTGATGAGTGTAGGGATTACTCCCGGATACAGCGTTCACGCGCGCTCAGAGGCGAACGGCGCCCGCCCTCTGCAATGCGCTATCGGACAGCGCATGCATCGGACGGGCTGGCGAGCGGAGGAGAGCCGCCGCCCATGCCCGCAGGGCAGCCGAGACAGTCCGTCGGGCAGCCCAGGGGTAGCCCGGGGCAGCCCGGGGGCGGTCCGTGCGGGCAGTTGATCAAGGCGGTCGCTTCCCGTAGAGTTTCGGCTTTTCGTGGCACAGGCTGGGGTGCTTGGGGCTTGAGGGCGGGTGCGTTGAGTCTCGTAAGTAGCGGTGTATCGACAGAACTCCCGATGGCGTGGATGCGTCGCGAGGGAGGGGAGCCGGCCTTCCCTGGGGCCGATGGCGTGCTGGAGGCCGTGCATGAGCCCACGGTCAAGGTGGTCCAGCAGCTGAGACAGGCGCGCGTGAGACTGGAACGCGCGGCGGCGCCGGAGCTGCGGCTGTCGCCAGCCATCCGCGCGCTCGGGCGCACCGAGATGCGGCTCGATCGACCGCTGCGGGTCGCCATCTACGGGGAGATGAACGCCGGCAAATCCTCGCTGGCCAACCTGCTCGCGGGCATCGAGAGCCTGCCCACCGCCGTCATCTCCAACACGCGCATCCCGACGCTGCTCTACCACGCGCCGGAACCGGAGATCTGGACAGTCGAGGCAGATGGCACGCGGGAGCGCCTGCACAGCGACAACATCGTCCCGCGCCGATCAATCTTTCGTGTTGAGGTTGGCCTGCCATCGCAGCGTCTGCGCACCGTGCAGGTCCTCGACCTGCCGGGCCTCGCCGATCCCAGGATGGGCGGCGCCCCGGTCGACCTTGCCGTCCATCAGGTGGACGCCGCCGTCTGGTGCACCATGAGCACCCAGGCCTGGAAGGAGAGCGAGCGGACGGCCTGGAGCATGCTGTCGCCGCGGCTCAGCACGCGCGGCGTGCTGGTGGCCACGCATCGCGACCTCCTGCACGACCCGAGCGACCGGCGCAAGCTCCTGGCGAGGTTGCGCGAGGAGGTTGGCACGTCATTCACCAGCATCGTGTTGTTGTCCACGCTCGAAGCCATCGCCGTTATGGGCAGGGAGCGTCGGGGCTTGGCCGGAGCCGCCTGGATCGCGAGCGGCGCGGAGGCGCTGGAGGCCGCCCTCGGGTCGGTGCTTCTGCGCCTGCGCGAGCAGCGGGCCGCCGCAGCGCTGCGCATGACGAGCCGGATCGCCCAGCGCGCGCTTCAGCGCATCGACGACAGGGGCGCGGCTGCTGTCACGGCGCCTGCCCAGTAACCGGCTCGCGGCGCCGCTCCCCGCATTGCGCCCGGCAGCGCGACGGAAGCCGTCAGTCTGCGCACGAAGCACCGCCAGACGGGGCCCGGGTCCTGCAACCGTCCTGCAACCGTCCTGCAACCATGGGGGGCTGGCTCCCGGCGGTAAGTTGACGCATAATCGGGCACCGGCGGGATTTGGATCTACCGCAGTCAACCCATTTTTGCCGCAATCCACAGCGCATCGTGGAACGCCCCTGCCGGGACGGCTCGGAAGTCTCGCATGCGTCCGAGGTGGAAGCAGCGGAGGTCGATTTGGGGGGACAGGAATTTTACCGTACTGCCGCCTATCGGTACAAAGACGAGCGGTCTAGCCGAGCTGGCGCGTCCGGGTGGCCGCGGTAGCCGGGCTGCTTTGGTCTGGGGGACGGACAGAATGTTGGGGTCGATTGACAGCACAACCTGGCTCAGGCGCCTGCTGGCGATGCTGGTTTGCGCCGTAGGCGTTGCGGCCGCCCTCCGCTCCGACATGGCCGGCGCCCAGACGTGCGGCTCCGAGCACACCGTCAAGGAAGGCGAGACGCTGGCTCAGATCGCGGCCCGCGTCTACGGCAACCCCACCCAGTGGACGGTGATCTTCTACGCCAACCAGGACCGCCTCGGCGGCAACATTTCGATGCTGGTGCCGGGGCTGTCGCTGCGGCTGCCGTGCATCGGCGGGACGCGGCCTGCGGCTGCGGCGACGCCCGCGGCGCCGAGCCCCGCCGGGGAGGGGGCGCCTCCGGCGTCCGAGCCCGCGTTCGTCATCTCCTCACTCCTGCATCGGGTGGAGTTCCTGACCGCCGACGGCTTTGCCCCCTACACGGGCCGCTCGCTGGAAGGCGGCGGCATGCTCACCCAGATCATCAGCTCCGCCATGACGCTGATCAAGGACGAGTCCAAGGGCCGCTTCGATTACGGCATCTCCTGGGTCAACGACTGGGCCGCCCACCTGAACCCGCTCCTGCTGACGCGCGCGTTCGATGTCGGCTTCCCCTGGGCGCGGCCCGACTGCGAGGGTGCGGCCACCCTCGACCAGAGCTCGCAGTTCCGCTGCCAGCGCTTCTTCTTCTCCGACCCGCTCTACGAGGTGCTCACGGGGATGTTCGTGCGCACCAGCTCGAAGGTGAAATCGCTGCGGCGGGATGAGATCTCCGGCATGACGCTGTGCCGGCCGGCCGGCTATCCGATCCACGAGCTCGACAAGGACGGCCGCAACTGGGTCAAGGACGGCATCGTCACGCTGATGCGCCCGCCCTCGGTGGACGAGTGCTTCCGGCTGCTCGACACGGGCGCCGTCGATGGCGTGGTCGAGGCCGAGCTGGCGGGGCGCGCGAGCATCACCTCGCTCGGGCTCACCGGCAAGGTGCGCATGCTCGACCAGCCGGTGGCGCTCACCACCTACCACGCGCTGGTGTCCAAGTCGCACCCTTACGCCCGCACGATCCTCTACTACATCAACAGCTCGCTGGAGAAGCTGCGCGAGAGCGGCGAGTACGACCGCATCATCGAGCGCCATCTCGGGCGCTTCTGGGAAGCGCAGGTCGCCCCCAGCGCCACCATCGGCACCACGCCGGCGAGCGGCAAGAGCGTGACCCCGCACGCGCAGCCCCCGGAGCCGCCCTCGGCGCTCGCCAGCGGCGACCCGAAGGCCAAGGGTGACCCGCCGAAGAAATAGCCCCGAGCCCGAGGGGAGCTGAGGGCCGGGCCCGGCGGCTGAGATCGACGGCTCCCGGCTTCGGCCGGCCGGTCGGGCAAAGCCCGAGTGCCACCTCGCTTATCGGCGCATCGAGCCGATGATGCGCTCCAGCGAAACGCTGTCGGCCACCAGCCCCTCGCGCACCGCGGCGGCGTACCAGGCGCGGTACCAGCGCTCTGCCTCCTTGACGTTGGCAGGTGCGTCGGCCCCCGGCAGCGCCACCAGCACGTTGGGGTCGTACGACCGCGCCAAGTCCCAGGCGGCGTCGGGGGAGCCCTGGTCGGCGAGGGTGAGCAGCCGCTCGCGGGCGGCCCGCACCTGCCCCTTGGCCATCAACCCGCGCGCGCCCTCCAGGACCGTCTTGACCGCGGGCCCCTTCGCAGCGCGGATGCGCGGCGGCGCGGGACCTGCCGCTGCGGGCAGGCCCGCCTCAGGGGCGGCCGCGGGCGCCCCGGCAGCGCCGGCCGGCTTGGCGTTGGAAGCCGCGTCCCTGGGCCTGTTGAAGCCGACGAACAGAGCCACCACGCCCAGGCTGCCTGCAGCCGTGACCACGATCATGGCCGCGGCCACTGCCGCGGCGCGGCGCGGCGTGCGCGGGCCGGGCCGCGGTGGGGCTCCGGCAAACCCATCTTCGGTCCCGATGCCCTGCAGGCGCTGGAGGACCGCCTTGACCTCGCTCAGCTTGGACTCTTTTTTGCCCAGACGACCCATGTCCGCTAACCAAGCGCCGCCGCACGGCGCACGTGCTCAACCAAAATCTGGTCGGGAAGGTGGCCGCGGGCCCGTTCCCGCCCCCGTTCCCGCCCATGACGGACAGATTTCATCGCATGCGTGACAACCCATCCTCACTTCCGCCGCACTCCTCTATATCGATTCGCGCCGCACTTGGCGCCGTCCGCCCGCCCGTGCACGATCCCATGACAACCGCATCCTCAAGGTGTATCGGCCCTTTCCCGGTCCGTTGGCCGATCCGTTCGCGGCCGACCCGGGGACCCCCGGGGGACCGGCGCCGCGTCGATTGTCGCTGCGAACGCCACGCGAATGGTGCACAATAGCCAGGGCTGAGCTGGCCGACAGGATGCTGTCACTGGGTTAAGAACCATCCGCTCTCACGACCCCGGCCGCATAGGGCCGATGGCGGCGGGGAGTCCTGCAGGGGGAGGCCGTGTCAAATCCATCACAGGACTTTCGCGCGGGGAATCCGGCGCCGGAAGCGGGCGCAAAATCCGGCGCGCGGCTGTTTGCGACGCGCCAGATCGGCGCCGAACTGGAAACGATGCGCCGCGAGCTGGTGGCCTGCGGACGCGAATTGCAGGCCGCCAAGCCGTTTCGCGGCGGTTCCTTCGTCGACGACATGCTGCGTCTGCTCGCCAAATTGACGTGCCGGATCGCCGTCATCGGCCAGGTCAAGGCGGGCAAGAGCACCTTCATCAACGGTCTGGTGCGCAGTCCCGGCCTGCTGCCGACCGACGTCAACCCCTGGACGACGGCGGTCACGCACCTGCACTTCGCGCGTGCCGACGCCCCGGCGAACATTGCCGCCGAGTTCACGTTCTTCGATTCCAACGAGTGGGAACGGCTGGCGCGCGGCGGCGGACACATCCGCGAGCTCACCGAGCGTCTCGTGCCGGGCTTCGAGCCCGAATTGTTGCAGAAGCACGTCGACGCCATGCGGCGCCGCTCCGAGGAGCGTCTCGGCAACACGCTGCGCGCCCTGCTCGGCAAGAAGCACTCGTTCCCCTCGATCACCACCGAGGTGCTGGAGCGCTACGTGTGCTCCGGCCTGCCCAACTCGGGCACGGAGCACAAGGGGATATACTCCGACGTCGTCAAATCCGCCGATCTCTACTTCGCCAGCAACGACTTCGGCTTCCCCACCACCATCATCGACACCCCCGGCACCAACGACCCCTTCCTGGTGCGCGACGAGATCACCCGGCGCGCGCTGGAGAGCGCCGACATCTACATCGTGGTCCTCACCGCGCGACAGGCGCTGTCGTCGGCCGACGTGGCGCTCCTGCGCATACTCCGTGGACTGCACAAGGAGCGCATTGCCGTCTTCATCAACCGCATCGACGAGCTGGGAGACCTGGTGCACGACGTGCCCGCCATTGTGAAGCACGTGCACACGGGGCTGCGCCGCGAGTTCCCCACCTCGGAGATCCCCGTGGTTGCGGGCAGCGCCCTGTGGGCTGAGATCGCCATCCGCGGCGGCGGCCCCGATGCCGACCGCGCGCTCACCCCGAAGCTCGAAGCCTATGCCCGGCTCCTGGACGAGGATACCGTCGCGCCGGCCTCGCCGCAGGAGCGCATCGAGACCTTGTTCATGTGCTCCGGCTTGTCGCCGCTGTGCGAGGTGCTCGCCCGCCTCACGCTCGACAGCCACACCGGCCGGGTGCTCACCCAGATCTCGCGCTCGTTCTCCGAGCTCGCCCGCGTCGGCCAGAACGCCGCCAGCCACGAGGTCGAGATGCTCGAGACGGAGGGGAAGGCAGGCATTCCCCTGGCCAACCAGGGCGAGATGGAGTTGCGTGCCGTCGACGCCGAGGTGAAGGAGAACGAGCGCCTCACCATCACGCTGCAGAGCCTCATCGCCGACTTGCAGGTCCGCACCGACCAGCTGATCGACGACCAGTGCAGCCGGATGGTCGAGATCCTGCGCGATGTGGTGCAGGGCTTCTCGGAGGTAGAGTGCGAGAACCTGCGCAACGCCATCGTCGAGGGGCACCGCGGCCGGGTGTGGCGCAGCGACTCCACGCTCCTGCGGCAGAGCCTGGAGGAGGAGTTCATCAAGTCCTACCGTGAGGCCGAGCAGGAGATCGCCAAGCTCGAGTCGCACGTCTTCCCCAAGCTCAAGCAGCTGCTCGGCCGCTACCGCCCCGACTGGCGGGCGTTCGACGACTCGGGCTCCGCCACCGGCTCCGCCGAGCTTCCGCTGCTCAGCCCGCTGAGCAAAGTGGTGGCGCTCGACCTGGGCGAGCCGTGGTGGAAGCACTGGTGGACGCGCGACCGCAACGCCGAGGGCCAGATCGCCGAGCTCGACGGCCTCATCCGGCGCGAGTTCTACCCTATCGTGGACGAGTTGGCGCAATCGGCGCGGGCCAACCTCAAGATGCGCCAGGCCACCACCGTGCAGGAGGCCAACATGGTCTTCATGGGGCTGGTGGAGCTGCTGAAGGAGCAGAGCCGCGCCCGGCTCGAGCGCACGCGGGCGCTCATCACCGGCGGCGACGCTGCCATGAGCCCCGAGATCCAGCGTACCCGCGACGCGCGCACCGCCGAGCTGAAGAGCCAGATCAACAAGATGGAGGTACTGGTGCGCCGCCTGGAGAGCATCGAACAGGCCTGGGCGGAGAAGATCGGCTGAGCCGGGGTCAGACCCTGAGCCGGGGTCAGACCCCTGACGTTAACGTATTTGTTTTGCATCGACGTCGAGGTCAGGGGTCTGACCCCGTCCCGGAGCACATATGGCTAAGACCACAACACCCGGAGCCCGCGCGGGCAGTGGCCGTGCACGGGCCTCCGCATCGAGCGGCAAGGCGAAAGCGGGCAAGGCTGCGTCTGCCCGCGTGGCCGGCCGCTCGCCGGCGAGCCTGAGGCTCGCAGAACTGAAGCGCCGCGTGCGCGAGATGGCCGACCTGGCCGCGCCAGAAGGCTCGACGCCGGGCCGCGCCAGTGCGCCGAGACCGGCCGCCGCCGGCAGGCCGAAGACGGCAGCGAAACCGGCCGCCGCCCGCGGCGCCGCCAGCCGCCCGTCGGTCGAGGCGAGGATGGCCGAGCTCAGGCAGCGCCTCCACGAGATCGCCGACCTCAACGCGGCGGGGGCGGTGCTCGGCTGGGACCAGGCCACCTACATGCCGAGCGGCGGCGCCGCCACCCGCGCCCACCAGGGCGCCACGCTGAGCCGGCTGGCGCACGAGAAGCTCACCGACCCGGCGCTGGGCCGGCTGCTCGACAGCCTGCACGCCCCGGCGGCACGGCTGCCCGACACCTCCGACGAGGCCAGCCTCGTCCGCGTCGCCCGGCGCGATTTCGAAAAGGCCGTCAGGGTGCCGGCCGAGTTCATGGCGCGCTGGAGCGAGGCGCGCTCGGCCTCCTACGATGCCTGGACCAGGGCGCGGCCCGCCGACGACTTCGCCACCATGCGCCCGTTCCTGGAGAAGGCGCTCGACTTCAGCCGGCAATACGCCCGCTTCCTCGGGCCCTGCGACCACATCGCCGACCCTCTCATCGCCGACCAGGACGAGGGCATGACGGTGGCCACGGTGCGCGCCCTGTTTGACGCCCTGCGCGCCGAGCTGGTGCCCATCGTGCACGCCATCGCAGAACAGGCCCCGGCGGACGCCGGCTGCCTCAACGGCGATTTTCCCGAGCGCGAGCAGCTCGACTTCGGCCTCGGCATCATCAGGCGCTTCGGCTACGACTTCGGCCGCGGCCGGCTCGACAAGACCCACCACCCCTTCTGCACCCGCTTCTCCTCGGGCGACGTGCGCATCACCACCCGCGTCAGGCGGAGCGACCTCGGCGAGGCGCTGTTCTCGACGCTGCACGAGGTCGGCCATGCCCTCTACGAGCAGGGCGTAGCCCCGGCGCTGGACGGCACCCCGCTCGGCTGCGGGGCCTCCATGGGCGTGCACGAGAGCCAGTCGCGGCTGTGGGAGAACCTGGTGGGGCGCAGCCGCGGTTTCTGGGAGCACTTCTATCCGCAGCTGTGCGACGCCTTCCCAGAGCACTTCCGCAAGGTGCCGCTCGACACCTTCTACCGTGCCATCAACAAGGTGCAGCGCTCGCTGATTCGCACCGACGCCGACGAGGTCACCTACAACCTCCATATCATGTTGCGCTTCGATCTGGAGCTGGACCTGCTGGAGGGCCGGCTCAAGGTCAAGGACCTGCCCGAGGCCTGGCGCGCCCGCTTCGCGGCGGACTTCGGCCTGACCCCGTCCGACGACCGCGACGGCTGCCTGCAGGACGTGCACTGGTACGGCGGCAGCGTCGGCGGCGCGTTCCAGAGCTACACGATCGGCAACATCCTGGGCGCGCAGTTCTATGCCGCCGCCCTCGCCGCCCGCCCGGAAATCCCGCGCGAGACCGGCAAGGGCGGGTTCGTCACGCTGCACGCCTGGCTGCGCGAGCACCTCTACCGCCACGGCCGCAAGTTCCTGCCCGACGAGCTGGTGGTGCGCGCGGCCGGCAGCGCCATGACGATCGCGCCCTACATCGCCTACCTGCGCGCCAAGTACGGCGAGCTTTACCGGCTGCCGCCTCCAACCCGAGCCGGCGGCGCGCCGGGGACGCCTTCCGGCTGATCGAGCGGCGCAGTCCCACACGCTGACGAAGAGCGAGAGCGATTCAATGGCCGCCATGCAGCCGGTGCGCGGAGACTGCTCCGCTTCATATCGACCGGGAGGCGCTCTATGATCGCCCTGCCGTGATCGCGGTAGCACGGGGGCGGGGGGAGCATGATCGAGCTGAAGCCCGAGGGGCTGGCGGATGCCGCGGCGGAGCCGGTGGCGGTGTGCGGGCGGCAGTTCGTCGCCGACAAGTCGGGCGCGCTCTACTGGCCGAGCCAGCGCACGCTGCTGGTGGCCGACCTCATCCCCGAGAGCGGCGCTGCCGGCCGCGGCAACGGCCACGCGCCGCCGCCGGCCGCCGACCTGCGCCAGACGCTCGTGCGCCTGGCCGAGGCGATGGACCACTACGAGCCGGCGCGGGTAATCGCGCTCGGCGACGGCGGCGGCAACGGCACCGCCGCCCCCGGCCTGGCCGCCGACAGCTTGGAGATCCTGCGCATCCTGCAGGAAGAGCGCGAGTGGATCTGGCTCACCGGGCGCCCACACGCCGACATTGCGCCGCAGCTCGGCGGAATAGCCTGCAGCGAGCTCGAAGTCTCCGGCCTCACGCTGCGCCACCGGCCGACTCCCTCCTGGGCGACGCATGAGATCGCCGCGTCGCTGCGCCCGGCCGCCCGCCTCTCCCTGTACGGCAGCTCGCTCCGCCGCGCCTGCTTCGTCGGCAACGGCCGGCGCCTGGTGATGCCGGCGTTCGCAGCCTTCCACGACGGGCGCAATGTGCTCGACCACGCCTTCCGGCCGCTGTTCGGCGGCAGCGCCATGTCCGTCTGGCTGCTGGGCCACGGGGGGCTCTATCCGGTGGCAACGCGGTTGCTGGCGGGCGACTGATATCGCGCGCCCGTCGTCCCGCACGGATAGCGGTGGGGGGAACCCCTAACGTCGACGTTCTGCAATCCCTCCACCCTGTCCCTCCCCACAAGGGGGAGGGAACGTTGGGCGGGCGCCGAGCGTCAATTTCTAGCGCCGGTTTCTTTGTAGCCTCGCCCCTGCGGGCTCGGCTTCGCCGATGACGGATGTTGCGCGGTGAGGCGGCGGCTCACGCCTCCTTCACGCCGTAGTCCTGGATGCCCTGCTCGTTGCCATAGTACTTGTAGGGCAGGAACTTGCCGGACATGGTGATCTTGACGCGGTCGCCCTTGGGGTTGGGCAGGCGCTCGATCTCCACCTCGAAGTCGATGGCCGACATGATGCCGTCGCCGAACTCCTCCTCGATCAGCGCCTTCCAGGCCGGGCCGTTCACCATCACGAGCTCGTAGAAGCGGTAGAGCAGCGGGTCGGTGGGCGGCATGGGCGTGCCGCGGTGCGGCACCGCGTTCAGCATGCGCTCTTCCGCCTCCGACAGGCCGAACAGGGCCGCCGCCTTCCTGGCCAGCGGCTTGACCAGCTTCTGCTGGCCCAGCAGGGCGCCCACCACCAGCACCGGCGACACGCCGCCGATCCCGTCGGCGATGTGCTTCCAGCTCCAGCCCTTCTCGCGCTTGATGTCGAGGATCTTCTCGGTCAGGTCTTCGCGCTTCATCGGTCTTGCTCCCATCGTTCGAGGTTGGCTCCGCGCGCGGCGCGGAACGATCGGCCGCCTGCCGCTTGCTGGAGGGCAGCATCGCCGCCGCCTGCGACAACACCGCCCCGAGGCTCGGGCTTACGCCGCGGCAGCTCGGCCGTGGGCGCGGAGGGCGGGCAACGCTTGCGCAGTCGGGAAAGAATGCTAGGCCTCGGCTCATAGTTCAATCCCGGGCCCGGTTGCGGGCCCGATCCTGCCGCCGATGCCCAAAATTCGGCCGACCGGGGGGAATATCCAAGGGTGTAACGCCGTCCACTGCCGGTGGTCGGCGATGGCGCAGGAGACGGACCCATGCTCTGCAAGCCCATCAAGCCGGTCGGACTCGCGCTGCTGGCACTCCTCGGCGCAGCTGCCGGCCTCGCCGCGTCCTCCGCGGCCCAGGTCGCAGGCCCTTCCGCCGAAGCCGCGCCCTGGCGGACAGTGTTCAGGCGCCCGGACGGACCTGCGCCGGCCCCCGCCGACAACCCGCTGACCGCCGAGAGAGTAGCCCTCGGCGCCAAGCTGTTCGCCGATCCGCGCCTGTCGGGCGGCGGCCGGCGCGCGTGCATCAGCTGCCACCAGCCCGAGCTGGCGTTCACCGACGGGCGGCGGCGCGCGCAGGGCCTCTCCGGCGCACCGTTGCGGCGCAATACGCCGTCGCTGTGGAACCTCGCCTGGAGCAGCCACTACTTCTGGGACGGCCGCGCGCTTTCGCTGGAGGCCCAGGTGCGCGGGCCGATCGAAGCGGCCGACGAGATGGGCGGAGGCTGGCCGGCCATCCTGGCCCGACTGCAGGCCGACGCGCGGCTCATGCCGCTGTTCCGGGCCGCGTTCGGCGGCGATTCCGCCATCTCGGAAGACAGCGTCGTGAAGGCGCTGGCGGCCTACGTGCGCTCGCTGGTCTCGCCGCCGACCCGGTTCGATGCCTGGATCGAGGGTGACGCCGGGGCTCTGAGCCCGGCCGAAACGCGGGGCTTCCACCTCTTCACGGGCAAGGGCGGCTGCGTCCTCTGCCATAGCGGCTGGCGCTTCACCGACGACCGGTTCCACGACATCGGCCTGCGGGGCGTGCAAGACCCCGGCCGCGGCGCGGTGCCCGGCGGCACACCGGGGCTCCGAGCCTTCAAGACGCCGAGCCTGCGCGAGGCCGCGCGTACCGCGCCCTACATGCACGACGGCTCCCTGCCGACGCTCTCCGCCGTGGTCGCCCACTACGCCGGCCGCTTCGTCGCCAGGCCGGAGCTCGCGCCCACCATGAACCGGAGGCTTCGGCTGACCCCCCAGGAGAGGGCCGACCTGGTGGCGTTCCTGCGCACGCTCTCCAGCGCCGCCCCGTCACGCGGCCAGAACGGCGTCGCCCACCGCAGCGGCAGCTCCCGCTGACGGTTGCACGTCGCCGATTTTCGACCGGTACGGCCTTCGGCTAACCCGCGCTGGCATATTCCGCGACGTCGGCTGCGAACCGGTCCACCGTGTCCGGCGGGGTGTCCCAGGCGCACATCAGGCGGAAGCCATCGCCCCAGGCATAGAAGCGCCAGCCCTTGTGCCGCAGCTTGTCGGCGGCGCCGCGGGGGAGGCGGACGAACACGGCGTTGCTCTCGACCGGCGCCATCGCCTCCACGCCCGGCACTCTGGCGATGGCCTCCCACAGGCGCCGGGCCATGGCGTTGGCGTGCCAGGCATTCTTGAGCCACGCGCCGCTCTCCAGGAGGCCCACCCAGGGCGCCGTCGCCAGCCGCATCTTGGAGCTGAGCTGGCCCGCCTGCTTGGCTCGCCATTCGAACTCGGAGGCCAGCGCCTTGTCGAAGAACAGCACGGCCTCGCCCACGGCAAGCCCGTTCTTCACCCCGCCGAAGCACAGCACGTCCACGCCCGCGCGCCACGACAGGTCCGCGGGCGCGCAGCCGAGCGCGGCCACGGCGTTGGCGAAGCGGGCGCCGTCCATGTGCACCTTGAGGCCGAGCCGGCGCGCCGTCTCCGTGAGGTCCGCCAGTTCTTCGCGGCTGTAGACGGTGCCCATCTCGGTGGCCTGGGTGAGCGACAGGGCGCGCGGCTTGACACTGTGGACGCCGCGCCCGGCCGTGGCCAGCGCCTCCACCGCCGCCGGCGTCAGCTTGGCAAGCGGCGTATCGGCGGTGAGGAGGGCGGCGCCGCCGCTGAAGAAGGCGGGCGCGCCCGCCTCGTCGGTGGCCGCGTGGCTCTCCGCGTGTGCAATGACGGCGTGATAGGAGCGGCAGAGCTGGGCCAGCGCCAGCGCGTTGGCGGCGGTGCCGTTGAACGCGAAGAACAGGGCGCAGTCGGTCTCGAACAACGCCCGCAGCCGCTCGCATGCCCGCTCGGTCCAGGCATCCTCGCCGTAGCCCGCCACGTGGCCTTCGGCATTGGCGCGCAGCAGCGCATCGAGCGCCTCGGGGCACAAGCCGGCATTGTTGTCGGAGGCGAACTGCTGCGGCATGAGCTGTCTCGTAGGTTGGGTCGAGCGCTAGCGAGACCCAACATATCGCAACGGGTAGCTCCACGCCTGTTGGGTCTCGCTGTCGCTCGACCCAACCTACGGATTTCCGGGTTGACGCGGGCGCGGGAAAAGCCCATGTAGCGGTTAGCCATGACGGTTCATGGCGGGTCTCTGCAGGAGATGAGTTCCAACCATGCCTAGCGACAGCCAAAGTAGGACCGAGCCGCTGCCGGTCGTGATGGCCTAGCGCTAGCCGGGCTCACCACGACGGGCGTCGGCCCGGTCGAAGGAGGTGAGCCATGAACTCCGAAATCCGCTTCCTCGCCCAGCACCTGCTGCACGCCGGCCTCGGCCCGCTCAGCGAGCGCGACCGGCGCGTCATTGCGCGCATCGCCCGCCGCATGCGCGGCGCGCCCAATGTCAACCGCGAGTTCGAGAAGACCCTGACCTTCGGCGAGAGGCTCGCCGACAAGGTCGCCGCCGTGGGCGGCTCGTGGAGCTTCATCATGGGGTTCTGCCTGTTTCTGGCGGCCTGGGCGGTACTGAATGCCGTGGTCCTGGTCCAGACCGCGTTCGATCCCTATCCCTTCATCTTTCTCAATCTGCTCCTGTCGATGCTGGCGGCCCTGCAGGCGCCCGTCATCATGATGAGCCAGAACCGGCAGGCGGCGAAGGACCGCCTTGCCGCCGCGCTGGACTACGAGGTCAACGTCAAGGCCGAGGCCGCCATCGCCGAACTGCACGACAAGGTGGACCGGCTGGCGGAGCTGGTTGCTGGCCTGGAGGCGGGCGGACCGCGCGGGGCGCGTGCGCTCGCCCTGGACGAGGACACAGCGCCGGACGAGGAGATGGCGGCGGCTTGACGATGTTGTCATGCCGGGCGAGCCCGTCAGGGCGAGACCCGGTACCCAGGTCACAAGCTCCCGCGCCATCCTTTTTGACTCTAGGTCCCGGATATTGCGCTATCGCGCAATTCCGGGATGACACCGGCGGATTCCTAGGCTAGCCAATGGGTCGATCCCCCGTAAGAGCGGCATCTGGGCAGTCGAATTGCTTTACCGCTATGCGCAGGCGCCTACGTAACGCAACTTGGTGAGCTGAGCCAAGGAGATGCCGTCAGGACCGCCGCAGCTGTGCCCTTCCTGCTCTGGCCAGACCCGGCGAACCTCCACATAATGCTTGCTGATTCGTAAATGGGCAGCACGGCCCTGTGCATTTGGCGGGTTGCATGAGCCAGACGCGGCGGGCCGAAAATCGGGTCGATCGGCATTCATGTGGGTGGCGGGCGCCAACGGCAGCCTCGGCAGGCCGCGCGCGGAGCTGGCATTGCTCCTGCTTGCCAGCTCGCTGGTCGTGCTTGCCCTGGGCATCGCGGTGACGCACGGGCCTTCCCTGGCGCCGCCGGAGTGGCGCGCGGCACTCGTCCTCGTGCTCAGCGCGGCCGCGGGGGGCACGCTGCTGGCCGCGGCCATGAGCATCATGTCCACGCTGCGGCGCGACGGCCGCGCGGTCCGGCCGCGCGACGAGATCGCCGAGCTGCGCAAGAACCTGCTCACGGCCGAGGCCATCATCAAGGCCGAGCCGCAGGCGCTGGTGCTGTGGGAGCAGGGCCAGCGGGTGCGCGTGGTGGTGCACACGCTGGGCGGCATTCCGGGTCTGCCGGTGCGGCACGCCGACCTCCTCAAGTTCGGCGCCTGGCTCGATGCCGGCTCCACGCCCGCGCTCAAGGAGGGGCTCGACACCCTGTTCGCTGACGGCCGCCCGTTCAGCCACCTGCTCAAGACCGCCGCCGGCGGCTACGTCGAGGCCGACGGGCGCGCCACGGGCGGCAGGGCCATCCTGCGGCTGCGCGAGGTCACCGGGCGCAAGCGCGACCTTTCCCGCATCCTCGACCAGTACCGCGCGCTGGCGCGTTCGACGCAGTCCGGCCGGGCGCTGCTCGACGCGCTGCCGATGCCGGTGTGGTTCCGCCGCGACGACGGCCGCATCGAGTGGGTCAACGAGGCCTATGTGCGCGCCGTTGAGGCCGGCAGCGACGCGGAGGTGATCGAGCGCCAGATCGAGCTCCTGGAGACGCGCCAGCGCCAGCGCGTGGCGCGGGCGCTGGCCAAGGGCGCGCCCCACCGCGAGCGCGCGCACATCATCTCGGGCGGCATGCGCAAGGCCCACGACGTGGTGGTGCTGCCGCTCGACGGCGGCACCGGGGGCGCGGCCATCGACGTGGCGGCCATCGAGACCGCCCAGGGCGAGCTTTCCCGCCATGTCGCCGCCTACGAGCGCACGCTCGACCGGGTGGCCACGGCGGTGGCCATCTTCGGCCCCGACCAGCGTCTCGCCTTCTTCAATGAGGCCTATCGCAAGCTGTGGTCGCTGGATGCCGACTGGCTGGAAACCAAGCCCTCTGACTCGCAGATCCTGGACCGCCTGCGCGAGCTGTCGCGGCTGCCCGAGGTGGAGGTCAACTACCGCGACTGGAAGGCGAAGATCCTGGCGGGCTACAAGACCGGGTCGGAGTACGAGGACTGGTGGCATCTGCTCGACGGGCGCACCATCCACGTCACCTCGGCGCAGCGCCCCGACGGCGGCCTCACCTATCTCTACGGCGACGTGACGGAGCGCTTCGCGCTGGAAAGCCGCTACAACGCGCTGATCGACGCGCAGCGCGAGACCCTGGACGGTCTCAAGGAGGGCGTGGCGGTGTTCGAGCCCGACGGACGCCTCAAGCTGCACAACGCGGCGCTCGCCCAGATCTGGCGGCTGTCGCGCTCGACCCTCAACGAAGGGCCGCACATCGACGAGATCGTCGCCCAGTGCCGCCAGCAGTACGACGACCGCAGCACATGGGCGCGCATCGGCAACGTGGTGACTGGCATCTCCGACCGGCGCCAAGGCATCCAGGGGCAGATGACGCGGCCCGACCAGAGCGTGATCGACTTCGTGGCGGCGCCGCTCCCCGACGGGGCGACGCTCATCACGTTCGCCGACGTGACCGACTCCAAGCGCTACGAGCGGGCGCTGATCGAGCGCAACGAGGCCCTGGTGCTGGCCGACCGCCTCAAAAGCCAGTTCATGCGCCACGTCTCCTACGAGCTCAGGACGCCGCTCACCAACATCATCGGCTTCACCGAGATGTTGATGCAGCCACCCGCAGACGTGCTCACGGGCAAGCAGCGCGAGTACCTCAACGACATCCTGGCCTCGTCCAGCACGTTGCTCGCCATCATCGACGACATCCTCGACCTCATTACCATCGACGCCGGCGCGCTGGAGCTGAAGCTGACCCCGGTGAAGGTGGCCGGCATCGTCGAGTCGGCCGTGCTCGGCGTGCGCGACCGTGCCGCGCGCGAACGCCTCAATATCGACATCCGCATTGCCGACGATGCCGAGGAATTCATCGCCGACGAGGCGCGCGTCCGCCAGGTGCTCTACAATCTCCTCTCCAATGCCATCGGCTTCTCCAGGCCCGGCGATACGGTCACTGTCAGCGCCTGGAGCGAGGCCGGCATGATGGCGTTCGCCGTGGAGGACCAGGGCGTGGGTATCCCCAAGGAGGAGCAGCGCCGCGTTTTCGAGCGCTTCGAGAGCCGCACCCAGGGCTCCAAGCACCGCGGCGCGGGCCTGGGGCTCTCCATCGTCAAGAGCCTGGTGGAGCTGCACGGCGGCGTCATGGCGCTCGAATCGGAGCCGGGCCGCGGTAC